>CAVJNC010000036.1:0-17711 GCA_963650905.1 Subdoligranulum sp. APC924/74 | reverse complement strand
AGGTAAGACTTCAGCAACTCGCGCTCGAACTTCTTACCGATATAGATAAAGACACGGTCAACTGGTCGCTCAACTTTGACGACTCGCTTAAAGAGCCGGATACTCTCCCGGGCAGATTCCCCAATCTTCTGGTAAACGGCGCGACGGGTATAGCCGTCGGGCTTGCGACGAATATCCCCACGCACAATTTAGCGGAGGTCATCGACGGCGTTGTGGCTTATCTCAACGATCCGAAGATTTCGCTCGACGAGATGATGAAAATCGTCAAAGGTCCCGATTTCCCGACGGGCGGATATATCATCGCAGGCAACGAACTCCGCAACGCTTACGCTACGGGTAAAGGCAAAATTACCTTAAGAGCCAAAATCAACATAGAGGAAGGCGAGGGCAAAAAGAAAAATATAGTCATAACCGAACTGCCTTATCAGGTAAACAAGGCTCAACTTCTTAAAAAGATAGCCGACCTTCAGGAAGAAAATAAGGACGCGCTCGCAGGCATAGCCGATATCGCGGACGAATCGGACAGATCGGGTATGAGAGCGGTTATAAGAGTAAGAAAGGATTACAATCCGCAGCCGATTCTCGATTTCCTTTTCAAATATACTCAGTTGCAGTGTACTTACGGCATAAATATGGTCGCCATAGCGGACGGCAAGCCCAAACTTATGGGACTTCTTGAGATTATCAAGTACTATGTCGACTACCAGATAAACATCGTCGTAAGGAGAACGAAATACGACCTCAACAAAGCCAAGGAAAGGGCTCATATTCTCGAAGGCTTGATAATCGCCGTAAACAATATCGACGAGGTTATCAGAATAATCAAGACTTCGCCCGACACGCCCGCCGCGAAAGCGAATTTAAGGGCGGCTTTCGACCTTTCGGACAAGCAGGCTCAGGCGATACTCGATTTAAGGCTCGCGAGAATCACGAAACTCGAAGTAAACAACCTCAAAGAGGAACTCGAAAACCTTAAAAAACTCATCGCCGAATTGCAGGCGATTCTCGACAGCAAGAAACTTCAGAAGGACGTCGTAAAGAAGGAAATTCTCGCCATAAGGAAGAAATACCGCGACGACAGACGTTCGGTTATCGTTTCCTCGGCCGACGAAATCGGCTTCGACAAGACCGCCGAGAAATCATACGTCGAGAATATCGTTATAGGTTATAACCTTAACGGAGTGATAAGAAAAGTCAAGGCGGCTACCTATAAAAAATACGCGAAGAACCCGACTCCTAACAAAGCGGAATTGTTTGCGTTCAAAGTCGATACAGACACTTCGTATATGCTTTATGCGTTTACGAATCTCGGCAATTGCTATAAGATAGATCCCGAGGCGTTGCCCGAAGCGAGCGGCGCGATGAGCGGCGGGATCACGTTCGCCAAACTCGTTAAAAACTGCGGAAAGGACGAAGCACCTGTTTCGTTCTATGCGGCGAAAGACGAAGATTTCCCGACGATGAGACTCTTCTTCTTCACGAAAGGCGGAATGGTCAAACTTACGCCGTGGAGCGAATACGACGTTAAAAAGCCGGTATTTCAGGCGATAAAACTCAAAGAGGGCGACGAACTTCTGAAAACGGAAGAAGAAATTCCCGATTCCGATTATTTCTTCGCCACCAAAAACGGATACTGCCTTAACTGTTCGGACGAATTCCCGCAACAACTCAGAGTGGCGAGCGGCGTGAAGGGGATGGACATAGAGGACGGCGACGAAATCATAACGGCTACGCAGATAAGCAAAAAAATCGACTATGAAGTAGTCGTAGCGACTTCGTTCGGAACGTTCAAAAAGGTCGATCTCGGAACGATTGCGAAAACCGCGAGAGCGAGAAAGGGCGTAAGGCTTGTCGACGTCGGGTTCGACGGAAAAGAGAGCGTGAAACTCGCCGTTCCCAAGGACGAAGCGGAGAGCGTGTCTCTTCTCATAGAGGATAGCGACGGCAATATAATGCACGCTTTGTCGGAGGATTTTGCTTCTGAAAGCAGAACGACCAAAGGCAGACCGATTGCGAAACTCGGAATGTTCAGAACGGATTTCGCATGCTTTTTTCGCGGAGCGGATAAAAAATAACGAAGCGGCGGAACGCTCTCCCGCAGTAAATACGAATCTTGCGGAAGATATGAATCTTGCGGAAGATATGAATTCCGCGAAAGATGCGAATCTCGCGGGAGGTATGAATTTCGCGGAAGAGGCGAAACCCGCAGAAAAGAAAACGAGCAGAGAAAACGGATTTAACGGAAATATGGAAAAGACAAGAACGGATATTTTAATCGAAAAGTCAAAAAAATATTACAACGCGGCTATACAGGTGATAACCGATTTGTACGACAACGTTTTTTCTAAAGACGTGAATTTCAGGTACGAGAGGAGACAACTTCTCGCCGAATACGACGAATACATTCAGGCCGCGTTAATAAAAATCTGTTCGCTAAGAAACAGATTTTTACCGGACGAAATGTCGTTTATCGAGAATATCGCCGATTACGGAAAATTCATCGAAGGCGCGGACTATACTTTGTTCGCGGGTTGCGTGAAGGATATGAGCGACAGGATCGCCGAAATGGCGGACGAACGGCTTAAAACCGTTCCCGTCTGCTTTAAACTCGCGGGCGCGGTGGATTCGTCCAAAGGAACGACGTCTATGCGCGTTCTTCTCGACAACACGGTAAAAATAGCCTTCAATATGAAACTGATTGACGAAAAAGTCGACATTAAAGACAATTCGGACGTGATCGCCGCGCTTAAAGCGGTGTATTCGTTCGCTAAATTTAACGGAATAAGTTTAAAATAAGGAATGGTTTGACCGTATATGAAAATTATAATTATCGGCGGCGGAAAAGTCGGAAGAACGATTATAGAAAGCATGCTTAAGGAAAAACACGAAGTCGTTCTTATGGATAACGATCCTGCCGTCGTAGGCAGTATTTCTAATCTTTACGACGTTATGGGGATTTGCGCCAACGGTACCGAATACGAGAAATTATTGGAGGCGGGCGCGGATAAAGCGGATCTGTTTATTGCCGTAACGGGTTCGGACGAACTGAATATGCTTTCCTGTTTCGCGGCGAAGAAGATCGGCGCGCGTCACACCGTGGCAAGGGTAAGAAATTCGGAGTATAACACCGCGAGTTGGGGATTCATGAAACAACAACTCGAAATTTCCATGGCCGTCAATCCCGAAAAACTTGCCGCCGAAGCGATTTACGACATTCTCAAACTCCCCTCCGCAACGAAGGTGGAGTCTTTCGCCGCGAGAAGTTTCGAAATGATCGAAATCATCGTTAAAAAAGGTTCGGCAATCGACGGAATGACGCTTATAGACCTGAGAAAGAAATTCAGCGAAAAATTCCTCGTCTGCGTCGTTCAACGCGGAAGCGACGTGTTTATACCGAACGGAACTTTCAGCGTTTTAAGCGGGGATAAAATAGGCGTTATGGTCACGAACGACGACGCTCATTCGATTCTTAAAAAATTCGGTTATCCGGCAAAAGAAGCCAAAAACATAATGCTCGTAGGCGCGAGCAAAACGGCGTTATATCTCGCCGAAATGCTGATAAAAGGCAGAAGCGGCGTGAAAATAATCGAAAAAGATCCCGAGATATGCGACGCCGCCTGCGAAAAACTTTCGTCTCAGGCTTCGATTGTCTGCGGCGACGGAATGAGCCGCGAAATTCTTCTCGAAGAAGGCATCGACGGGCTAGACGCGCTCGTCGCGCTTACCGACAGAGACGAGGAGAACATACTTATTTCTTTCCATGCTTTGTCGAGAAACGTAAAGAAAGTCATAGCGAAGGTCAATCGCGACGAGTTGTCGTCTATTTCCGAAAATCTCGGGTTGGAAACGACGTTTTCGCCAAAAAATATAGTCGCGGATATTCTTGTGAGATACGCGAGGGCGATAGGGAACAGTATCGGCAGTAAAGTCGAAACTCTTTACAGTCTTTTCGGCGGCAATGCCGAAGCGCTCGAGTTTAACGTGGAACAAGATTTCGAGTTTGCCGGCATTCCTCTTAAGCGGCTCGAAACGAAATCGGGAATTCTCGTCGCGGGAATAACGCGCGGAAACGAAGCGCTTATCCCCGGCGGCGACGACTGCATTTTATCGGGCGATAAGGTTATCGTGGTGGCTAAGGGCGAAAGGCTCTGCAATTTATCCGATATTTTGAAACGTTAATAAAATTATGAATTACAGAATGATTTTTTCAACCGTCGGTAAAGTTGTCGTAACCGTCGGGTTGTTGCTTGTTTTGCCGCTTCTGACGGCGGTGATTTATAAAGAATGGCAGTGCGCGCTGGCGTTCGGCGTAACCGTTGCGGGCGCGATCGCTCTGGGCGGACTGATGGTTCTGACGTTGAAGCCGAGAAATATGATATTTTTCTCGAAAGAGGGTTTTATAACCGTCGCGCTATGCTGGATTGCCGCGTCGCTCGTCGGGGCGGTTCCGTTGCTTGCGAGCGGCGAGTATCCTTCTTACATAGACGCTCTTTTCGAGATCGTCAGCGGACTTACCACGACTGGAGCGTCTGTCGCTACGAACGTCGAGGCTCTTTCGAAGTCGATTTTGTTCTGGCGTTCTTTTTCGCACTGGATAGGCGGTATGGGCGTTATCGTTTTCGTAATGGCGGTAACCGCGCGCGCGCCCGACAGATCGATGCACATTTTAAGGGCGGAAATGCCGGGGCCTATCGTCGACAAACTCGTACCGAGATCGAAAGATACCGCCAAGATTCTTTACCTTATATATATGGGTATGACGGTTGTTATGGTCGTTGCGTTGCTTTGTTGCGGAATGCCGTTTTTCGATAGTCTGCTTCACGCTTTCGGCACTGCCGGAACGGGAGGATTCGGAATAAAATCGAACGGCGTTGCGGGTTATTCCGCTGCGGCACAGTGGGTTTTAACTATCGGAATGTTTGTTTTTTCGGTCAACTTCAATCTGTATTACCTCGTTCTGATAGGAAAATTCAAAACGGCTATAAAGAGTACCGAACTGCACGTTTTCACGGGTATCGTCGTCGTTGCGACGGGTATAATAACGTTTAATATCGCAGGCGCGTTCTCGTCTTTTTCGGAAGCGTTGAGACATGCCGCGTTTCAGGTAAGTTCGATTATATCCACGACGGGTTTCTCATCGTGCGATTTCGATCAGTGGAATGCCGTCGCGAAAACGGTGCTTTTAACATTGATGGTCGTCGGTGGCTGCGCCGGTTCGACCGCGGGCGGACTTAAGGTTTCGAGAACGGTTATTTTGTGGAAGAGCATTAAAAGAGATTTTAAAAAGGCTTTGCATCCCCGTACTGCGAGCGTTGTCAAATTCGAGGGAAAAAGAGTGGACGAACAGACCATTAACGGCGTTTGTACTTACGTGGGCGTTTACGTGTTTATTATCATCGCGATAATGCTTTTGTTGTCGTTCGATCCGTGGTGCAGCGGCAGTTGCATAGAGATAGCGGGGAAAAATTATAACGTGTTTGAAACCAATTTTTCCGCAACTCTTACATGTTTCAACAACGTCGGTCCCGGGCTTGCGGCGGTCGGGCCCATGCAGTCGTTCGCGCCGTACAGTCCGTTATCGAAACTCGTTCTGACTTTTGCGATGTTGCTCGGCAGACTTGAGATTTATCCTTTATTGCTTACGTTCATCCCTGCGACGTGGATAAAAAGGTAGGCATTGTCTAATCATAAATACAAAAAAGCGGTTTTTCGGCCGCTTTTTTTTGCGTCTTGAATTGACATTTTGATTCCGATAATATATACTTTTAGCATAGTTTGGCGGAAAGGAATAATATGACCGATAATCTGAGTGAAGTTTTAAAAGAAGTTAAATATGTCTTGCTGGATATGGACGGAACGGTTTATCTCGGCGGAAAGTTGATCGGCGAGATGGATAAAACGCTCGACGCGTTGAGAGCGGCGGGGAAAAAACTTATCTATCTCACGAATAATTCTTCGAAGAGCGTCGAAAATTATCATGATAAACTTAAAAAGATGAATCTTTTCAAAACGGGCGACGAAGTGAAAACTTCCGGTGCCGCCGCGATAGGGTTTCTGAAAACGGAAAGAAAGGGCAGAAAAGTGAGGCTTCTCGGTACGGAAGCCTTGAAAGATGAGTTTTTAAAAAGCGGAATAAACGTTGTCGAAAACGGCGTTGCGGATATATGCGTTCTTGCTTACGATACGGAATTATCTTACGTAAAACTTTGCAAATTTACCGATAATCTCAGGGGAAATTCGGAATATATAGCAACGCATCCGGATATTAATTGCCCGTCCGAAAATTATCCGCTACCCGACGCGGGGGCGTTCATCGAACTGATAAAAGCGTCCACGGGGAGAACGCCGGATAAGATAATCGGTAAACCTTACGCGTCGTTCGGAACGGAATTGATGAAAGAGTATAACGCCCGTCCCGACGAATTTATGATGGTCGGCGACAGACTGTATACGGATATCGCGTTCGGCGTTAACTGCGGATTTCACACGCTGTTCGTTTTGTCGGGCGAGGGAACCGCCGATATGATTGCGGATTCCGGGAAAAAGCCCGAGTTCGTTCTTGACAGTCTCAACGATATAACGTCTTATCTGTAAACGTTTAAATGAAATATGATTTCGGAGGAAGAAAATGTTTGACGTCGTAGTTATAGGCGGAGGAGTCGTCGGCGCGATGATTCTTCGCGAATTATCAGGATATAACCTTAAAATTTGCCTTCTCGAGGCGGGGGAAGACGTGTGTTCGGGGCAAAGCAAAGCCAACAGCGGAATCGTTCACGCGGGTTTCGACGCGAAAGAGGGATCGAAAAAAGCGTTCTTTAACGTTCTCGGAAACCGTATGATGAAAGACGTTTGCAGAGAACTCGGCGTTAAATACAGAAACAACGGTTCGCTTGTGGTCGCTTTTAACGACGAGCAGAAAGAAACTCTCGAAGAACTTAAAAAAAGAGGGGATGCGAACGGCGTCGACCGACTTGAAATTTTAGACAGAGAAGAGTTGTTTAAACTCGAACCGAATATTTCCGAAAACGCGGTCGGCGCGCTTTACGCGAAGACCGGCGGAATCGTATGTCCGTATAATCTGACAATTGCCGCAATCGGAAACGCGATGGATAACGGCGCGGATTCAAAATGTGATTTCGAAGTCGTAAAAATCGATAAAATTCAAGACGGATACAGGATTTTTTCAAGTAATTACGAAACGGTAGAATCGAAAATCGTAATCAATTCCGCGGGGATAAACAGCGGGGAAATAGCCGCGCTTACGGGTGACGATTATGCCGTTCATGCCCGTCGCGGGGAATACATTCTTCTCGATAAATCCGCCGGTCGGTTAACGAGCGCGACGTTGTTTTTCACACCGACGAAACTCGGCAAAGGCATTCTCGTTTCGCCTACGGCAGACGGAAACATTATATTAGGTCCTACCGCCGAGGATATTCCGGACAACGATACCGACACCACCGTGGAAGGTCTTTCCGAGATTATTCGAAAGGCTTCGGAAATGATGAAAAACGTTCCGTTCGGAGAAACGATTACTTCTTTTTCGGGCGTGAGAGCCTATAACGACCGCCACGATTTCATTATCGAAGAGAGCAAAAACAATAGCGGCGTTATTCATCTCGTCGGCATCGAGTCGCCGGGGCTGACGGCTTCGCCGGCGATAGGCAAATACGTGGCGGAAGAAATTGTCGGCAAAAAAATAAAACTCGAAAAAAAATCGAATTTCAATCCGTATCGCAAACCCGAATATTTCTTTAACGAGTTGTCGGCGGAAGAAAAAAACGAAATCATAAAACAAAAACCTGAGTACGGCAAAATCGTCTGCAGATGCGAAAAGATTACCGAAGGCGAAATTCTTTCCGCAATACGGACGAATCCGAAAGCGACTTCCGTGGACGCGATCAAACGCAGAACGCGCGCGGGAATGGGGAGATGTCAGGGCGGTTTTTGTCAGCCCTCCGTGGTGGAAATTCTTGCGAGAGAACTCGGCAAAGATTTGTCGCAAATAACCAAGAAGGGGAAAAATTCTGAAATGTTGGCGGGGAAAACGAAATGAAAAAAACATACGGAATCGTTGTTATCGGCGGAGGACCTGCCGGTCTTGCCGCGGCGATAAAAGCCTACGACGGCGGCGAGCGGAGCGTTCTCGTCATCGAAAGAGACGATAAACTCGGCGGAATTTTAAATCAATGCATTCACAACGGCTTCGGTCTGACTCGTTTCAAAGAAAGCCTTACGGGGCCGGAGTACGCGTACAGATTCATTACCGAAGCAAAGAAAAGAGATATCGGAATTATGACCGGAACGACCGTTTTGTCGCTTTCCGCGAATAACGCCGGCAAGGAGATAACTGCCGTCAATCCGAAAGAAGGAGTTTTTACCGTTTCCGCAAAAGCCGTCGTTCTGGCGATGGGTTGCCGCGAGCGGAGCAGAGGCGCGCTGAACATCGCCGGTTCCCGCCCCGCGGGGATTTTCTCGGCGGGCGCGGCGCAGAAATTCGTAAACGTAAAAGGCTGTCTCCCCGGGGAAAAAGTCGTAATTTTAGGCTCGGGCGACATAGGTCTTATCATGGCGAGAAGAATGACTCTCGAAGGCGCGAAAGTTCAGGCGGTTTGCGAGATAATGCCTTATTCGAGCGGGCTGACGCGCAATATCGTTCAGTGTCTCGACGATTTCGGCATACCGCTTTATCTCGGTCACACAATCACGAAAATCGAGGGAAAGGAAAGGGTTACGGGCGTTGTCGTTTCCGCCGTCGACGAGAACAAAAAACCGATATCCGGAACGGAAATACGCTTCGATTGCGATACGGTTCTTTTTTCCGTGGGGCTTATTCCTGAAAACGAACTGACGAAAGAAGCGGGAATCGAACTGTCGCCGCGAACGAAAGGGGCGGTTGTGGATCAGACGAGAGAAACGTCGGTAAGCGGTATTTTCGCTTGCGGAAACGTTCTGCAAGTCCACGACCTTGTGGATTTCGTTTCGGAAGAAGCGGAAATTGCGGGGCAAGCCGCCGCGGAATACGCGAAAAACGGAAGCGGAGAGAAGCGATTCGTTTTCACCCGCGAGGGGGCGGAAGTTTCTTACGTTCTCCCGCAAAAAATAGACCTGAACGGAGCGGAGGACGTGGCTCTTTATTTCAGAGCGCGTTCGACTGTCGAAAAAGCCGCGGTTGTCGTGAAATGCGGCGAAAAGATTATCGCGGAGTTCAAAAAACCGATCGTAGTCCCCGGCGAAATGCAAAGAGTTAAACTTTCCGCTTCGCTTTTCGGCGATATCGACGAAGATATTACTGTCGAGGTGAAAAAACAATGACGAAAGAATTGACTTGTATAGAATGCCCGAAAGGTTGCCGCATAACGGTCGAACTTTCAGGCGGCGCGGTCGCGTCGGTAAAGGGAAACGATTGCCCGAGAGGGAAGAAATACGCCGAAAGCGAAGTCGTATGTCCTGTGAGAGTGTTGACGACGACCGTGAGATGTTCTTCCGGCGAAATGGTTTCCGTTAAGACCGATAAACCGGTTAAAAAAGCCGATTTGTTTGAACTTATGAAAAAAATCAACGAAAAAACTATCGATAAGCCCGTTACGATAGGGCAGATAATCATCGAAAATATTGCGGAAGGAGTAAACCTTGTCGCAACTTGCAACGTAGAATAAGCGGAGCATATAATATAACATATGAAAACGGTATCATCAGAATATATCAACACGCAATTCAATAACAAAGAAGATTACCTCAGAGAGGACGAAAGGCTTGACGGCGAGATATTCCGCGTCGCAGACGATATCCTTCTGCATTGCAAGGAAAAACCGATCGTTCTTCTTTCGGGGCCGTCGGGTTCGGGCAAAACGACCACGGCGCACAAAATCAGCAGGTATCTTGACGAAAAAGGACATAAAACTCACGTTATATCTCTGGACAATTACTTTAAAACCGTATCGCCCGAAGACGAGGATAAAGTGGATTTCGAATCGCCGTCGAGAATAGATTCCGGAATGCTTTCAGATCATATCGGGAAAATTTCGGAATGCAAAGAGGTCGAAATTCCGGTTTTCGATTTCATAAACAAAAAAAGCGTGTCTTCGGGCGTGAAACTGAAAAGAAAAAAGGGCGAAGTCGTTTTGTTCGAGGGCATACACGCTCTCAATCCGGACGCCGTTCCTATCGACGGCGGAACGACTATGAAAATTTACGCGAGCGTAAGAACGAGAATATCATGCGGAAACGAAATAATTCATCCGAAATTTATCCGTCTGCTTAGAAGAATGAGCAGAGACGCGATTTATCGCGGAAGAAACATTTCCGAAACCGCGGATTATTTCAAAAGCGTGGAGCGCGGCGAAGAACTTTATGTCGAGCCGTTCAAACGGCTTGCGGATTATTCGCTCGATACGTTTATCGCTTACGAGCCGAAAATATATGCCGGATTGCTTCGCGGCGAAATACGAAAAATCGCGGAAACCAAAAACGACGACGTTATGAAATACCTCGGGACATGTCTTTCAAAATTTACGGACGGCGACGTGAGATCAATCGGAAAAAATTCGATAATCAGAGAATTTATCGGAGAAAATTAAACGTTTTATGAAAGACGTAGTCCCGACGGCATTCCGTCGGGACTATGCTTTTCGTCGATTAAACTATGTTGCGAAACGGCGTTAACCGTTAAGTTCGTCGTAATCGTCTTCTTTTTTTCCGGATTTCTTTTCGGTCATTTCGGAAACCTTGTTTTTGATTTCCTCCTGTCCGTCTTTAACGAGTTTTCTCGCCTTGTATGAATTGGTCGCGAGTATCGCGCCGCCCAACAAGCCCAGAATCATTCCGCAAACAAAATTTTTATCCATAGTTTCCTCCTTTCGTATTCTTCCTGCGCGGAGAATAAAACAAACGATTATTCGCATCGCCGTTTTCCGCCGATATAAGTATGCGCCGAAAAACGGATTTCATACTTCCGGATTTCATTCGTTCGGCGAGACGGATTTCATTCGTTCGGTGAGACGGATTTCATTCGTTCGTCAAGAAAAACGCTTGAAAAAAAATTCTAAATATGGTATCATGAAAAAAAATTATTCACGGAGTGCGTTATGGGAAGAATAATTGCGTTCGACATAGGCGATAAAAGAATAGGCGTCGCGATATCCGATCCTTTTAACGAAATGGCTCTTCCCGTAGAAACCTATCGGAGAAAATCGCTTTCAAAAGACGTCGATTATCTCGTCGCGCTGGCTAAATCCCGCTATGCGGAAACGATAGTCTGCGGTTTGCCGCTCAATTTCGACGGCAGGGAGTGCGAACAAACCGAAAAAACGAGATTTTTCATCGAAGAACTCAGAAAAAAAACCGATATAAACGTCGTAACGCAGGACGAGCGTTTTTCCACCAAGGAAGCGAGAAGGATTCTTATCGAAGCCGATATGCGCCGCGAAAAGAGGAAAGACGTCATCGATAAAGTCGCCGCATCGTATATTCTCGAAGATTATCTGAAAAGGTTAAAAACGGTTTAAGTTTGTAAACCGGAAGGTGTTTGTAATGAACGATAAATTTGTTGAAAACGAAAAGCGCGAAGAAGACGGCTTCGTCGCGTTGACGGGAGAGGACGGAAGCGTTGAAAAATTCTACCATATAGGAACCATAGATTATAAAGGCGAATGGTATGTTTTTTTTCAACCTGCCGAACCTAAGGAGGGGATCGATCCCGACGAACTGGTCATATTCCGTCTTTCCGGCGACGAAAAAGACGAAACGCTTCTGCCGATAGACGACGAGGATCTGCTCGAAGAGGTTTACGAGGAGTTTATGCGGGAAAGCGAAGACGAAACCGAAACGGAAAACGAATCGCTTTGTTCGTGCGAAGGGTGTTCCACGAAAAGAGAAACGGGCGGCAGAGGTTGCGAGTCCTGCGCGAGGCGCGGATCGCCTGCGGCCGAGAAATAAACCAAGTTACGCGGAAAAAACCGATTACGCCAAGAAATAACCAAGTTACGCGGAAAAACCGATTACGCCAAGAAATAAACCATGTTACGCGAGGAATATAAAATAATACGCGAGAAATATAACCAATATTGAAGAATTTAAAAGGCGAAGCCCTCGGTTAAGAGAGTTTCGCCTTAAATAATAAAAGAGATTTTTGCAGATCAATAAAGAGTTTTTTGCAGATCGATAAAAGAGATTTTTACAAATCGTCCACATCCTGCACGGGTTCTTCGTTCACGCCGGCGATATAACTTCCGGTATAACTTCCGAGAACGTCGAACGACGATTTCATTTTGTTTTTACGAAGCGGAGCGACTGCCGCCTTTTTCTTTTTCATTATCGGCAGTCCTTCGCGCCGGAGCAACGTCCGGTACCCGAACCGTTCTTTCCGCAACTTTCGGGATTCGAAGTTTTAGTGTTTTTCGTCTTTTTTTCGGTAGATTTCTTCATAACGATTATTCGGGGAGTCTGATTTTAACAAACCCTTGACTGACTTTACATAACGGACATACGCTGAAAGCCTGTTTCGCCGTGAACCTGAAGCCGCAATTACTGCATTCGTAAATAATTTCTTTATCGTCCGAGAACAACGTTCCGTTTCTGAAGTTTTCATAAAGATATCCGAATATCGTTTCGTGACGTTCTTCGACGTCGGCGATTCTTAAAAACAAATCCGAAATATCTTTATATCCTTCTTTCGCAGCCGTTTCCGAAAATTGCCGGTAGATTTTTATTTCCGCCGCTTCGGCTTTCGCAGCCGCCGAAAGACCGTTTTCGATCTCGTCGCCTTCAAAGGGGTAGCCTGCCGAAATATCGATGTTGTCGGTATTTCCGTTTTTTTCGATAATCGTATCGAAAATGATTTTCGCGTGAGCCGTTTCGTTGCGCGCGATATATTTTATTTCGTCCGACAGAGATTTGTATCCTTGTTTCATCGCGAGTTGCGCGATAAACTGATATCTCAGTCCTGCCTGACTTTCGCCCGCGAAACTGCGCGCCAGATTTCCGAAGGTTTGTGTTTTGTCGAACTCCATTTGTTTCCTCCTTCGTTATTATTTTGCGCGATAAAAACGTATTTATACCTATTCCGACGTTTTTTCCGAGATGATTTTTACTTTTTTTTCGCGATGATTTCGCCCGTAATTCCGTCCGCGAGAAAGCCGACGAATTCGTTTTCGCCGTAAAATCCGATAAAATAATAATTATAGCCGTCGGACGAAATAAGCCTTAATCTCACTTCGTAATTATTTTCGCCGTTAAGAAATTTCAAGGCGTCCTCGTCGTCGGTTTTGCCGATAATGCCGAGAATTTCGGCGTAACTCAAGGTCTTTTTGTTTAAAACGGTGAGAAGAGCGCGGGTTTCCGCGTTTTCGTCGAATTCGAGAGAAATATCGAGTTTGTTATCCGGAAAGGTCGGTAAAAACAGACTGCAGCAAACGAAATTGGAAAGGGGTTTATACTCGAATTCCTTGCGGTAGGTTATTCCGTCGAGAGAAAATTTTACGACGGGGCTCGATTTGAGAGATGCCTCTTTTTTGAAGACGATTTTAAAAGTAAGGACGTTTTGCATTTCTCCGATTTCGCCGTCGTCTTTTTGCGGACTTTCGCAGATTTCTTTAAAAGCGTAAACGTCGTAATATTCGCCGCAGGAATATAATATATCGAATCTGAGTTGGCTCACTTTTTTTTCGAGCGCGTTGTTTTCCGAACAGGCGGCGAGAGCGAGAATAAACGATATAATCGTAATAAGCGATAATTTTTTCATAAAACGATTTCCTGTTAATATTTTTATGAAGAAAACGATTTTATAATGATTAAAGTTGATTTTTATCCGGTTGTATGTTAAAATATCGGTGTCGGTCGGGCGTGATCCGGACGCAATCGCCGCGGCCGTGGAGTAAATATGAAAAAGACAATTATCAAAACCGCCGTTATAACCTTTGTCGCTCTGATTGCGGCGTGCGCTGCGGTTTTCGGCGCGGTATCCGCCGTTTCTCCGAAAACGATCGGCAAATTTTGTTATAATCTCGGGATAAAATCGTTTGCCGTGAAACAATACGAAGCGCAATACGAGAAAAAAGGGCGCGTTTTTTCCGATCTTAAAGATCTGACGGATATCGCGATCGCGGTCGACGACGAAAAAAGAATCGCGCGTTACGGCAAAATCCTTACCGTAGATTTCAAGGCGGAACTTAAAGATCTATCCGGAAAAGAAGACGATTCTTACGGGCGGAATCTTTACGATTTTTACGCCACGAGGACGGTCGAGGCGGCTTATCGCGTCGCTGTGGCGGGAGAATTCGGAGAATGCGTAGAAGTCGCGATTTTAACGACGGAAAATTACAATTCCGATTCTTCGCTGAAATTTCTGGTAAATTTAAGCATCGGCGGCGAAGATGAAAATCTGGCGGAATGCGTTTACGATTCGTATAAAAAAGGAGATATGGATAATATCGCGGGCGGGAAGGATGAACTTGCCGCCGATATGAAAAAACTCGGCGAGACGTTCGCCGTTACAACCATCGAATAATTATTAAAAGAGAGGAAATATATGCAGCACGAAAGAGTTTTGGTCCTTGATTTCGGAGGACAATATAATCAACTGATTGCGAGAAGAGTGAGAGAACAGAACGTTTACTGCGATCTCAAACCTTGCGATATGACGATTGAAGAGATAAAGAAATATGCTCCGAAAGGCATTATTTTTACCGGAGGACCGAACAGCGTTTACGATGAAAATTCGCCTCACGTCGATCCCGAAATTTTCACGCTCGGCATACCCGTACTCGGTATTTGTTACGGCGCGCAACTTATGGCTTACACCCTCGGCGGAAAGGTCGAAAGCGCGACCACGAGAGAATACGGAAAGAGAGATATAGAGTATTTCGAAAGTAAAATCTTCGAAGGCGTGGATAAAAACAACGTGTGCTGGATGAGCCATACAGACTATGTTTCCGTTGCGCCCGACGGGTTCGCGGTTATAGGAAAGACGGCGACCTGCCCCGTTGCCGCAATGGAAGACGCAAGCCGAGGATTTTACGGCGTTCAGTTCCACCCCGAAGTTATGCACACGAAGCAGGGAACGACTATTCTTCGTAATTTCCTTTATAACGTATGCAAAGTTTCCGGCGACTGGACGATGGCGAATTTCGTCGCCGAACAAGTCGCGAAAATCAAAGAAAAAGTCGGAGACAAAAAAGTGCTTTGCGCGATGAGCGGCGGCGTGGACAGCGCGGTTGCGGCGACGCTCGTTCACAGAGCGGTGGGCGATAATCTTACCTGCATTTTCGTCGACCACGGGCTTCTTCGCAAAAACGAAGCGGACGACGTTTACAGAGTTTTCAAAACCGAAAGGGGAATGAACCTTATCAAATCCGATTCCGCCGACAGATTTCTGGATAAACTCGCGGGCGTTTCCGATCCGGAAACGAAACGCAAGATAATCGGCGGAGAATTCATAAAGGTGTTCGAGGACGAGGCGAAGAGAATCGGGAAGGTCGATTATCTCGTTCAGGGAACGATTTATCCCGACGTTATCGAAAGCGGAAAGGGCAAAAGCGCGGTGATCAAATCGCACCACAACGTAGGCGGTTTGCCGGACGTCGTGGACTTCAAAGAGATTATCGAGCCGCTCAGAGATTTGTTTAAAGACGAAGTGAGAAAGGTCGGTTTCGAACTCGGTTTGCCCGAAGAAATCGTTATGCGTCAGCCGTTCCCCGGACCGGGGCTTGCGATAAGAATAATAGGCGACATAACCCGCGAAAAAATAAAAGTTTTGCAGGACGCGGATTATATTTATCGCGAAGAAATCGCGAAAGCGGGTTTAAACAGAGAAATCTGGCAGTATTTCGCCGTTCTGACGAATTGCCGTTCGGTAGGCGTTATGGGCGACAGCAGAACGTATTCGTATACTTTGGCTCTCCGCGCGGTTACGAGCGTCGACGGTATGACTGCGGACTGGGCGAGAATTCCTTACGACGTGCTTGAAAAAATATCCACGAGAATCGTAAACGAGGTTCAGGATATCAACCGTATAGTTTACGATATCACCTCGAAGCCGCCGGCAACGATCGAATGGGAATAATACTTTAATATAATTACAAAACTTCCGAAGTTTACCTTAATCGGTGAATTCCGGAAGTTTTATTTTTACTAAAATCGTTGACATAAAATATTTTTAATGTACAAATGGTATTTGTAAATACTAATAAGGGGAAATATTATGAAAGAAAATAAAAACATAATGTGGGAAGCGTGGGGAAGAACGAACGCTCTTTATACAAAATGGTGTTATTATTTCGGGCAAAATCCGTATCGTCTGTTGGTTATGTATGCGCTGAACGCGCATGAACCTGTCACGCAAATCGGAATCGCAGATTACACCGGGCTTTCCAAACAAACCGTCAGCACCGTTATGCGTTCGCTGAAGAGTAGCGGTTACGTTTCTCTGCGCGAGGGCGAAACGGATCGCCGGAAAAAAAACGTATATCTTACCGAAAAGGGAAAGCGTTATGCCGAGGAAGTCCTTTCCTCGTTGTATGCGTTGGAACGTCGCGTATTCGATATTGTCGGAGAGGGGCGCGTAAAACAACTTTCCGACGATATTATGCTTTTTAATATAGTATTTGAAAAAGAAATGGAAAAACAGAAAGATGAATAAGATAAATATTATAGCAATTCCCTAAATTACAGGCAATATCCATCGGCCTTAAACCAGCCGACGCAATCCCGTTGACTGACGCACAAAAGCGCACAGGAGACTGTTTTAGGCAAGAGTTCGGCAGTCCGGCACTTCCATTTGCGCAAAAGCGCCTTTATCTTCGACCACAGCATCTCAATCGGATTCATATCGGGGCTGTACGGCGGCAGATACCGCAGCTCTATGCCTGCGGCGTGAAGCGTTTCCGCCACTTCTTTGACACGGTGTGACCGCATATTGTCCATGACCACGATGTCTCCCTTATGCAAGGTCGGAATGAGGATATCCTTCAGGTACTCCAAAAAGCGCTGCCCCGTTGTACCGCCTGTATACGTGGTGTGCGTCGTCTGACCGTTCAGGCGCACGGAACCCAAAATAGTTTGCGCGCGGGGTGTACCCAAGGGGGTATGACCGTGGACGCGAGTCTTGCCAATGGCGCGCCCATAGCGTCGCGTCAGATCAATGTTGACGCTGCTTTCGTCCAGGAATACAAGGCGCTCCGCCTGCTTTTCCAAGCCGGATTCGCGCCAGTCTGTACGTTCTTTTCGCACATCGGGGACGCTCCTGTTCGGATGCCGACATACTCTTCTTTTTGACACGGTATCCCATCGCCCGAACCGCCCGGCTGAGCGTCTGGATGCTTGCTTTCAGTCCCAGTTTCGTGCGCAGTTCTGCCAGAGCGATGTCCGGCGTCTCGTCAATGCATTGACGTATGTGTTGTTTGTCCTCGTCGTTCAGTAGCTGCTTTCTGCCCCGCTGCGACGTGCGAAGCGCTACGCTGCCGGTTTTCCGCTTGCGTTCCGCCATATGGTAGACAGTATACTTGTTCACGCCGAATATTTTTGCGATCTCCTCGGCGTTATGTGTTTTTTCGTAGCTCTCAACCAGCAACTCTCTGGCTTCATTGTGCAGCATTTTGCCCATTTTTCTCATCTCCCTCGTATAATATAGATACTTAGTTTTTTTGCAAGGAAACTAAGTAAAACCTTTATACAAATAACTTTCGTTATGGTATAATGTGTTTGGTACAGATAGA
>CAVJNC010000035.1:0-17741 GCA_963650905.1 Subdoligranulum sp. APC924/74 | reverse complement strand
CCGCGCCCAAAGCCCTGTCAAACAAGCCGTAACCCGGTTTTGCGTTTTCGCCCCAGATGTTTCTGCCGTGATCGGGCCGCAAATATCCGTCGAATCCGTTTTCTTCCAAAGCACGGACTATGGAATAAATATCAACGTTCCCCTCTGCGGTCTGATGCCCGTTTTCGTAAAAATCGGTATCGTTTACGAAAAAACGATTATATCGTCTGCAAATTTTTTGCAAGAATTATAATCCTGAAATTTTATTTGTTTTCTGCGTAGTATACTCCGATATTTTTAAGTTTATACTCCTCCTTGCTCTTTATGACAATTTCAACTTTTCCCGTCCTCACCGTCGGGAATCTGCAAATATGCTTATGTCCGACTGTTTTTCCCGAATATACATATATCGCTTCGCCATACGGATAGGGATAAATATAAATTTCGAAACTTTCGATTTTTTCGCCGTCGCTCATTTCTTCTTCCAATATCACATGGTTTATCAGTGTGGTTTCTTTTAAGTCGACGGTATATACATCGCCGTTTTTTGTGGTTTCCGCAAGTCCGGCAATGCTTTTACCAAACATTTTTTTGACCTTTTCGCCAAATTCGACAAGCCTTGCGGCATCCTTTTCGGGTAGCAATCCACGTCTGTCGGGAGCGACATTTATAAGTAAATTAGCGCCCCTGCCTACCGAATAATAATACAAACCCAAAAGTTCGTCCACACTCTTTAATGTTTGTTCGTCGTTTTCGCTATAAAACCATTTTAGAAGATGTATTCTGCAATCGCACTCTACAGGTAAAAACTTTTTCTCATCTAATTTTTTCTCGCCCTCTCCCATTATTGCGATCATAGAATCCACAACGTTTTTATTCGGCATCGGGGCAATACCCGATTCGTTCTGAACCCAACGAGTGTCCGGATCCCACATGGTGAAAATTAAAATATGAGGCTGTCTTTTTCTTATTTCTTTTATTAATCTGTCTGTGTCGTATTTATGATTTTCGCTTCCGCAACCGTCAAACCATAAATAATCTATCTTTCCGTAATTTTCAAGCAATTCGGAAATTTGATTTACAAAATAATCGTCATACTCGTCTCCCTTCATATCTGCATAGCCGAATTGCGCCGGAGAATAATATAAACCGATTTTCATATCGTATTTTCTGCATGCGTCGACAAACTCACGAACAACATCCCCTTTCCCGTTTTTCCACGGTGTATTTGCCACGGAATAATCCGTATATTCAGACGGCCAATTTGCAAAGCCGTCATGATGCTTGCACACAAAAATTGCATACCTTGCGCCTGCCGTTTTTGCAGTCTTAATCCACTCTTCACAATCAAGTTCTTTTGGATTGAATGCCTCGGCAGACATTTCTTTCATATCCCAATCTTCATGTCCTTCGTAAAACGTGCGTATTCCAAAATGGAAAAACACACCGAATTCCCAATCCATGAAATCTAACTGCTCTTTTTTTATTTTAATCATTTATTTTTCCTCCAACCGTGCGTTTATAATTCAGCACATTATTCTTATTCGTCCGTCTTTACTCCGTGAGCTTTACAAAGAGCCTTGATTTTATCAAAATCCGCTTCTAAATACGGACTTTTTGACGGCAACGAGAATTCGTGTTTTGCAATTTCAAATAAAAGTTCGAAATTTATCTTTTTAGGTTCTCCGTAAATACGCATAAAGTTATTATAAACTATATTATTGAATGCCTCGTCAGACAAATTAAGGCCGTATAATACCGTCCCCCAATGCTCTTCTAATCCGGGGAACGGATGTCTGCCGTCATACTCGCCGTCTTTCGTGAGCATATTCGTCTCGTAAGTAACCGTTTCGGGATAATTTTTGAAATATTCTTCTTTCGTAAAGCCCTTTGTGCCGTGATTACCCCTGTCTGTTCCGAAAATAAATCTGTCAGAATGTTTTTCGATAATTTCCTTCCATTTCTTTGGATTTTTTGCTATAACGAAATACTCTTCCGGCCCCGGAACGTTGTCAAAATGAACGCCTTTGTATGTTTCGATAAGATTTTCCACAAACTCCGGTCTGTCACAGAAAAAGCCGAAATGCGCAAACGTCATGATAAGCTTCGGGTGCTTTTTGAGTACGTTCAAAGCCTGGTTCTGATACTCTTCTTTGGGAAGATAGCCCGTTTTATATTCGTCATCCCACATACCGATAGGATCGGCGACGTGAATTATTATCGGGAAACCTATTTCTTCTGCATAGGCAAACGCTTTTTCATAAACGGGCGAATCCACACGAGTTTTCCAGACGCTTTGTGAATTCGGTTTTGCTTCGATAATTTTCCAGCAATCGAACCCCGCGGCAACGGCAAGTTTTATCTGCTCGAGATAACCGTCTGCCGTTTCGGGTTTATAATGGTCGATGCAATACCCCGCATATCCGTATGGCGCGAAAGCGTTTTTCAGATATAAACATTTACTGTTGTCGAGTTGCGTTTCCTGAAAAAACGTGTGTCCGTTAAGGGCAAGAAAATTAGTTCTTTCGATATGCCCCGCTTCGTTAAACCACTTAAAAGCCTCAACGCTCTGTTCGAGCGGAAAATCCATCGAAATATGTACGTGTGAATCTATATATTTATTTGTTTTCATTTAAAAAATCCTTGAATTTTATTACTTTTATATTTTTTCTCGCTTCTTCCGCAGCAAAAACAAGGCAGTGCCCGTTCACCGAGTCGTCTATAGCGGTTATTGAAATCGACGGCGTTTCTCCTCTCAAAAACGCCACGGTATCATGAACAAGCAAATAATCTCCGCCACCGTGTCCCGCATATTTTGAGTGGTTCTTTACTCTGGTCGAAACGTCGACAACTTCTTCGTCATATCCGAATTTGCTTCCCGAACGGTCAAATTTCCTCAAAATGAACTCGTCGTCCTCAAGATGTCCTTCTATTTCGCCCTTGGTGCCGACAATGTGAAGATATCTCCCTGCCTTACTCGTTCCGCCGACCATCGTAAATACTGCGGTGACTCCGTCCTCGAATTCCACATTGAGCGTCTGTCTGTCTACAATGTCGCCACCGCTGTTATAAGCGCAAAGTCCGTATCTCGAATGTCTGAGATATTCCTCTTTTTCTTCATATGTTATCTCGTCTACGGGTTTTCCCAACCCTTCCCATGTCTGGAAAGGAAGAGAATCGAATTCAAGATGAACTTTTTGCGCAGAATACAAACATGTTTTATTGTGCGGACAATTATAGCAATACTCTGTAGCGCCCTCGGGCGCATTCTCCGGGATAAATAAAGCTCGTCTTCCGAAGCTCGAAACATACTTCGGCTCGGATGTGTTGTTAAGCCAACAAATCAAGTCCGTGTCGTGGCATGATTTTGCAAGCAGAAAACTCGAACCGCAATCACGCTCCCTGCTCCATTTACCGCGGACAAAACTATCAAGGAAGTGAGCAATCCATACATGTTCGTTCATCTCGATCGTAAGAATTTTGCCTATTACGCCATCACAAATTAACTGTTTTGCTTCTCTGTAGAATGGGGCATAACGAAGGACGTGGCAAACTATTATTTTTACACCTTTTGCTTCGGCGTTTCTTTGAATGTCTAAAAGCTCTTTTTTGTTATTGGTGACAGGTTTTTCAAGTAAAATATCGTAGCCTGATTCAATCAGTTTCATCGTGGTCTCGTAGTGAGCCTCATCCATGGTTGCATTGATAACGAAATCCGCCTTAACCTTATCGCTTAAAAAATCGTCAAGCGATTTATAAGCAAATTTTTTATCGATGTTATACCTTTTTTGCGCATCTTCTAAACGATTGCAGTCCGTTTCGATCACGGCAACTATTTCAAGCTCGTCGGGATTTGAAATAGCATAATCGGCATAAACCATTCCTCTGTTGCCGGCCCCAAGTAAAGCCGCTTTTAATTTTTTCATGTTAGTATTCCTTTTATTTTTCAATTATGTTTATCAAGAACTTATCAAGAACGGGATTATGCCCGATGCAACCGTTTAAGGCTGTGAGCGTTGACAAAATCACGCTCCCCCTGCCGTAAGGTTTTTCCGCTGCGATAAGTTTGTGCTTTTTATGAAGAGCATACTTTTCATCGTTGCAGTCCTCGAATGTATACAAAATTTCTTCTGCGCCGTTCCACTCAAACTTAAACCATGCGGTTAAATCACGATAATCTTTTTCGCTGTTGTAAAAGTCCTTGAATTCCTCAACTCCGAATTCTTTTGTGTATTTACTCGTTTCGCTTCTTGCGACAAAGTTGTTTGCTCTGACCTCTTCCGCAAGAGTATGTATCGGGAAAATTATATCGTCACCGATTATATTGAGCGATTTGTTTGTAAAGACTATCGTCTTTGCGCCGTTTTTAACTTTTGTCTCGATTTCTTTCTGATTTGCCGTGAAATAGTCGTCATCGCAAACAATAACCTTGTCCGTCTGCTTTGCTCCGCAGAGCAATGCAATATCTTTTACCCTTTCGCCATGTATTTCGGGTAAAACGTCGGTCTTTTTAAGCGGCGGTTTCACAGTATACGCAATATCGTCGTAGGTTTCGCCGTATTCCGTTTTGCTTTTTACCTTTACCGCTGTTTCGCCGACAAAATTCAGGGGTATATCGATTGCGACTTCGCCAATATAAGTCTGTATACATTCACCGCAATCAGTCTCCGCCTCGTATGTTCCGAAAAACTTACCGTTAAAGTAAACGCTTGCGGTTATTTCTGCATTAACGGTTTTTGCGCGGTCGTTCAGCATATAAATTTCGGTAATTATTCTATCGCCTGCATATACCGCGCGTTTATCGCTCCTTACGCTAACTCTTGTTGGAATATTTGCTTCCTTAAAAGCGTAATATGCGGGCTTTGGAATACGCTCAAAATCTACAAGCGTCTTTGTCCAACCGCACGGCCATGCATCTATAAGCAAATGAAGAGCGGTACTTTCAATCATATCCGTCCGTCTTCTAAGTATGTGAACATACTCTTTTATCGCCTTTTTCTGCCATTCTCTGCTTGCGGATATCCACTCTTTTGCATTGTTCTGTTCGGGAAAGAAATCTCCGTGCAGAACATAGCACTGCTCTCTCGCTATGGGTTTTGGCGACCACGGCTCCGTTTCCGTTTCGGGAAGCCACTCTTTCGGGCAGTATTTTCTCATGAGATCGAACCTGTCAAGCCCGTCTGCGCCATACTCGCCGCAGCCCGTAAACCAACCCTTCCTTATCGGCGGCAGATACCCTTTATCGAGTTTCCCGCTCGGCATTCCGTGTGAAACATACCAAAACGTATAGCAATGAAAATCGCTTATTCCGTATGTGTTTTCTATCGGGGCGTAGTCGCCTTCGTTGTATTTTATAATTCTACTCGGGTTATCAAGCAAAATTATCTCTCTTGCCGCATTGAAAAACTTTTCAATCTCTAAACGGGACATGTTGTATTGCTCGGTTCCCCATGCGGTTCTGTCGAGAGTTTCGTTGCATAACGATTCAATAATAACAGACGGGTGATTTCTCGTCAGTTTTTCCATTTCGTCAACCTGTTTTGTTGCTTCGCCAAGCGCGGAATATTTGAGATAGGAAAACAACGGAAAATCGCTTTGACACAACATTCCGAGCATGTCAAAATAATCGTATATTTTTGTAAAAACGGGACGCTGAGTCATTCTGAAGAAGTTTAAGCCCGCAACTTTTGCTGTCAGAATATCGTCAATCAGTCTATCGTCGTTGCCGTCCATGACCGCTTTTGGCAGATGCCCCATCTCGTTCGTGCCACGAAGGATAATTCTTTCGTTGTTAAGATAGAATGCGCCCTTCGGCGTAGAATTTTCGTCCATAACAAACTTGCGCATTCCGAAATGGCTTTTCTTTTCGTCAATGACCTCGCCAAAAGAATTTTTTATTGTAATCTTTATCGAATACAGGTAGGGACTGTCTACCGTCCACAACTTGAAATCGTTTAATAAAATTTCTTTTCTTAAATAGTTTTCTCCGTTAGAAAGCGCGGCGGTTTGCATTTTAACGATAGTTTTTTCGCTCTTAAAATTTCTACCCTCGACCACAAATTCGGCTGTTAAAATTTCACCGTTAAAAGTATAGTCCGTTATTGAGGTATTGACGGTAATTTTTGAGTTGTCGATGTCAGGCAGAACGAAAACGTCGGTTATTCGCTTGTTTTCGGAAATTACAAAATTTACTTTGCCGAAAATTCCTGCGCCTGCGGGACAGTGGTGCCAACCCAAGTAAGGCTCGTCATAGCCAAGGTGGGTTTCGGCATATATTTTGTTGCCATAATGAACCGTGCCGTTTACTTCTATTCCCGAAGTCGTGATATCGTTTTTTACGACTATTAAAAGAGTGTTTTCGCCCTCTCTTATGTTCTCGGTAAGATCTGCCGAAAACGGGGCAAAAAAACCTTCGTGGCGATTTATC
This sequence comes from Subdoligranulum sp. APC924/74, assembly GCA_963650905.1. GTDB lineage: Bacteria > Bacillota > Clostridia > Christensenellales > Borkfalkiaceae > UBA10281. The sequence goes on along the minus strand of CAVJNC010000035.1, from coordinate 11,335 downwards.
AGTCTGCCGTTCAGGTAAACTTCCGCAATGTAGTCGACAGCCTCGAAATCTATGATATACCGCTTGTTTTCAAGTTTTTTCTCAAGGAAAAGCGTCCTTCTGTAAAAGGCATTCCATTGGCCGGTAGGTCCTTCGTATTTTGGCAGAGTAATGCGCTCCCATTTCCCCTTACCGTCTGACGCCGAATAAAAATCAAGTTTATCGCTCGCGGTTTCTTTGCGGTAATAAAACTCTTTGAGTTCCACTGTTTGCGCGGGGGTTTTTATAGGCTCCGAATAATCGCAAAGATATGGTTTGTAGTGTTCCGATAATTTAGATTTTTCTTCTAAATAAGACTTATATGCGGTTTTTTCGTCAAAAACGGGAACAATTACATCTTCATCTTTAACGCGCGAAAGTTCTCTATGGAGAATTTTCGGCGGATCGATTTCGGGGAGACGTTTTATTTCCGAATTGAGTTTTTTCTTGCCGCCGCCTGCTATTTGCTGAAAGCGGTCTATCTCTTTTTTGTCCATGTTTTATCTTTTTTGGTTTTGTTTATCTATGTTTTTACGCAAATTTTCATGCAATGCTTTAAGCAGTAACCCGATCGCGGGATTTTCTTCCCGCAAGTTTATTGTTGTTACGACGGTAATTTTGTCGCCGTCTTTACGGTATGAAAGCATTTCTTCTCTACCCATATCGACGCCGCTATAGGCAGGCTTTACGATTAGCGGAATAAACCCCTCAGACGTAAATGCATTATCTGCCGAATAATCTACCATATCGGTTTCAGCGTTGTATAAATAATGCAAATCATCCTTTTTAAGTATCCCGCCAAAAATTTCGTCTTCGGGCGTTTCGATAAAATATACACCGCCGGCAAACATGTCGAACACTTTTACCTTGTTGCCTTTTATATTAAAGTCGCCGCGATCTTTCAACTCGATTATTTCAAGATTGTTATCCCTTTTATATTCGATTTTCTCGAAAAACTCGATAACGTATTCGTTTGAAGTCGTATTTTCATCGTCAACATATTCGGCTTTAAGGGTGTATTTTTCTCTTCCGCCCTCTGCCATCGGAACAGTAAACTTTATTGTTCCTAAATACTCAGGCTCTAAAGCGGGACAACTTGCCTTTTCTTCTCCGTAAAGCACGGTTTTGCCGTGTGAATCTTCTACAGAATATCTCAGAATACCATTCGATTTTTGGGGCAAGTCGTTGCACAGATAAGCGTCGACTTTCACCTCATCGCCTACGTATGCGCTGAATCTGTCATATCGCAAACTTAAAAGCACGGGTTTAAGCGCATTGCGGTAAGCAAAATATGCGGGCTTGGGGTTTCTCTCGCAGTCCATTATCGCCTTCATCCACCCTGCAGGGAATGCGTCGATAAACAAATGGATAGCAAAGGAAACGCATAATCTGTCCCGACGGAAAAATTCGGTCATTACCTTTGCGACGTACGCCTGATACTCGCGACTTGCTTTTACCCAGTTCTCGATAGAGTTTTGTTCAGGATAAAACACGCAATAGTTTTTGCCGGTCTGCGCATATAAGATGTTATCGGGGTTAAACGGCTCTGCTATCCATTCTTTCGGATAACGGCGTTTCATTAAGTCTACGGAGTCGAGTCCTTCCGCTCCGAATTCACCGCAACCGTAATACCAACCTTTTTTTATCGGTAACCAATAGCCCTTATTCATTTTACCGAACAAGACGTTGTGATTGTTATACCACATGACATAGCAATGCGTGTCGGGCAAATCTCTCGAGGGCGGATCGCAGTCTCCGTCTACCGTCTTTATTACTCTTTCGGGGTTAGCAAACTTTATGATATCTGCGCATGCATCAAAAAACACTTCAAGTTCCGGCCGGGAAAAATGTCTGTGAAGTTTACCGTGAGCATCCTTAAACGGCTCGTTTATAAAAGAGTCTAATATGCATGACGGGTGCGGACGCGCAAGCCTTTCCATTTCTTCGGCTTGTCTTATGCCCTCGGCAAACTTGGTCCTTCTCATTACTCCGAAAAGCGGAAGATCGGTTTGTACCATCAGGCCAAGCATATCGCAATAATCGTAAATTTCTTCCTCAACGGGGCGCTGAGTTATGCGCAAAAAGTTTATGTTGCAAAGTTTTGCAAGCAGAATATCGTCAATCAACTGATCATAATCACCGTTTATGACGTCTTGCTGCTCAAAGCCCATGGTGTTTGCGCCACGAAGTTTAATTTTTTCACCGTTTAAGTAAAATGCTCCTTTTATTTCAGATTCTACATCCTCAAAAAACGTTCTCACGCCGAACGCTCTTTCTTTTACGGAAACGTTATCTCCGTCTTTTGCGGTCGCAACCGCTTTATAAAGCCACGGATGAGAATTGTTCCAAAGTCTCGGATTTTCTATTTTAAAGGGGATTTTGAATAGGTTTTGTCTGTTTTCTATCTTTACGTTTCCCGCATCGTATTTTTGGTTTTCAAATATAGTAGCGGAAAAGTTTTTTCCGTAAACGCTTAAAGTAACGTCTACGGGCTTTGCGGTATAGGTAAAGTTATAGACCTCTACCCACGCTTCAAGCGAAAAATCGGGAAGAACCCTGATAAATAAGTCGCTTATAAAAATATCGTCATATTCTTCGATATATACCTTGTCAGAAATGCCCGATCCCGGGGGGCAGTGATGCCAACCGAAATAGGGATCGTCCCAACCGAGTCCGGTGCAGGCATACATTTTATCGCCTTGAATGCTCGGGCTTCCGATCTTTGGTTCGTTACCTAAAAAGGTAAAATCGTTTTTGACTACGACTTTTAATCTGTTTTTGCCGTTCAGCAAAAAGTCGGTTATATCAAATCTGAACGGCGAAAAGAATCCCTCGTGCGTGCCGACGCATTCGCCGTTCAAATACACGAAAGCGATATAATCAACCGCCTTAAAGAAAATGCAATAGTGTTTTCCTTTTTTCTTTTCTATTTCGATGGTTTTTTCGTAAATTTTTGCAGAATTACCGACAGGGCCTGCATAGTCGGGAATTTTTACCGTTTCGCCGTCTTTAATAAATTCAGTTATTTCTGTTTTTACTACGCCTGTCTCCTGAATTTTACGGAAGTCTTTAAGATACGGCTGATACTCTTTACGGGTTTTTTCTAAAAGATTATAAAGTTCTTCTTTAGTAGAAATTTCACTTTTAAGTTCGAGTTTTTTATCAGACTTTGCTATAGGAAGGGGTTTTTCTGCAACTTTGTCCGGCTCCCTTTCGCTTACGCCCTCTCTTTTGTCTGTTTTTATGTTGCCTATAGCCATAAAACGATCCATAATCTACTCCTGAATAATCTCTATCGCTGCATAACAATTAAAATTTTTTATGCTAAATAAAATTTTGCCGTTCTCGTATGTAAAAGGAATTTCCGTTTTCTCCGGTTGTAAAATAACCTTGGCGGGCTTTTCGCCTTTAAGCGAAACTTTTACCTCGCTCAGAGTTACTATGTCCTCAACGATCTCGACAGGCGTTTTACCGCCGCCGCGCACAATCGTATTTGCATAGACAAGGTGCAGAATTTTTGAATTTCCTTTCTTATACAACGTCGCTTTCCCCGATGACGGGAGCGAAGTGACAATAGTCTTTTCACCGCCGCAAAGCCTATCTACCAACGGACTTATAATCACTTTTGCAGTAAGACCGCCGTCTGAAGCGTAAAGCGAAAACAGATCCGCGCCAACGGCTATGCCGTTTTTTCCGAATGTAATTGCCGATGACTTTTTGTCATAGTCGCAAGGCGTTTGCGCATGCGAGCAGAACATATTTCCGCTTCTTTTGAAATACGGTGAAAGTTTGTCGCACAGCGCTTCGCCGGACGGCTCTATATTCCACGCTTTCCCGTAGACCACAAGCGGAACGTCGTTTGCCGTCTGCATAGGATAACGCGCCGTAAAATAGCAAGGCGTTTCGTCGTCGTCCGTCATATTTTTAAAACCAAGGTCAACGCCCTCATCTGCAAGACTTTTTGCAGCAAGGCCTTCGGCTAAAATTTTACCGCCGTTTTTCGCATAAGCCGCAAATTTCACGGCTTCGCTTTCTGAAAGCGGTTTTGCGGTAGCGATTACGATAAGCGGATATTTTTCGCTTATTTCTTCCTCGCCTATTATATCAAACAGATATTTGTCTTCGAACAAAATTCTCGAAGCGCCCGTTCTGCCGTCAAGGTCGGTAAGGTTACCGTTAAACGGACTATATAACGCTATTTCGGGCAAGAATTCTCCGCCTGAAAACGGTTGACGCTCTATAAACCAACCGAAAACATCGGCAATCATATCATATGTATAGCCGTCGATAACGCCGCTCGGGTGCAACTGATCGCCGACGCTCATGCCGACGCCGAAGGCAAGATCTAAAGCCGCCTCGAACCTTAATGCCTCTTTATACTTAAATCCGCCGAATTCTCCCCAACTACGGTGGAATTTACCCGTCATGCCGATCATGTTTTTATTCTTTCGGCGAAGATATGAAACGATTGCGGGAAAATTATCATAACCCCAACCGCCGGTTGGCAGAGATTCTATTTCTATCTGATCGTTCGCATCTATTTCCGCCTGCTTTGAGACGTGATAGGGAACGTTGTGAACTATCTGAGTTGTCGGGCTGATACTTTTGACAACCTTTTCAATCTCGGCGTAATATCTTGCGTTTACTTCTTCGTTTACGATAATCGCCTGATCGGGATCGGTAGGATCGAGCCCTCTTTTTTTCATTTCTGCCATGCAGTTGTCGCAATAGCACGGCCATGTCGAGATAATATCGAAAAATACGCCGTCAGGCTTGTATTTTTCTACGACTTCACGCGTTTGCTCTTTTAAGATATCCAGATATTCATTATTAAAACAAAGTCTTCTGTAATCGGTGTCCGGCTGATTCTCCCCGATTTTATCACGTCTCAGCCACTCGGGATGCCGTTTTGCGATATGCTCGTCAACACCTGCCGAAATATATATTTTTGCCGAAACGCCCGCTTTTTTACAAGCATCGAGTTGTTCGTCCAAAAGGCTTGTTTTCATGTTCGGATGAACAAAAAATTTACTGTCTTTATAATAAAAACAACCGTGATGACATTTTGCGAAAAGAGTTATAGAATTTAATTTTGACTTTTTCAAAATATCTATAAATTTTTCTTTGTCGAATTTCTCTCCTACATTCGGAATAAGTTCGGATGTGTGAAAATCGAGGTGTACGCAACGGGAATCGCTCTCTCTTTTTTTAGTCTCTGTCATTTTTGTCGTTACTTTTTCTGTTTTCCGTTTTTTTTGCTTATTTATCGGGCGGAACCTCGTAATCGATGAGATCCCGCCCAAACAAATTGTTTTTATGCGAAAACCTTTATTAAGGGAATTTCGTTATGCATTTTTCCATTTAACCGTATTACCGGTTGTTGCGTCGACTGTCCAGTACGCAGAATCCCAGCCGCTTGCAGGGAACGCTACACCGTTGGTCGTACCGTCGGTGTAGTAGGCGTAAATTCCGAAATTGCTTCCGTCATAATACGTCTTACTATCGACACTTCTTCCCACTCTGTTTTTAGTTTCCGCGGTTAATCCTATCACAACGGTATTCGTAAACGTGACCTCATTTCCGCTTTCCGCGCAACGTCCGAGCGCCGCCCACGATGTTTCTAACTGCACGTCTGTGCCTGCCATCGCTGCCGAGACGTCTACGACTACATTCTTAAAGGTGAATTTTTCTCCTGCCGTGTTTTGTCCGAAAATAGAACTCGAACTTCTCGCATTGTCTAACTGAACATACACGTTCTCAACGGTTCCGCCGAGACATCTATAGATAAGATACATCGAGCCGTCTAAGGTAAGATTTGCGAAGCCGATATTTTTAACTGTTCCTTTGAGTTCATAAATCCAGCCGAGACTCGTTTCCATACACAAATAGTTTACGTTATAACCGTTTCCGTCAATTGTTCCAAGGAACGGAGTTGACGATGATTCTCCGATTTGATTGGATGCTAAGAAATCTCTGCTTCCGTCGGCAATCGTGCTATCTGCATAGATATGATTGCCTAACAGATAATATCCGTTATAGTCGAGAGCCTTAGTCAAAGTATTTATTGACTTAAACTCCGCCATTGTCCTGATTACTTTTGTTGCGACGAGGACTTTGCCGGTTACGGTAACGTTTGCAAACTTAACCGAAACATCATATTCGCCATAGACGGCGGTTGTCAGTTCGGTAATCGTAACTAAACCGTCCTTAGAAATTGTGCCGTTATAGTCAACGTTACCGATTGTGACGATTGCGGAAGTGTTTTCGGCAATATTCATTTCGTCTTTCAGCGACGACAAGTCTAACGTAATGGTGCCGGCAGGTGAGATGGTTCCGTCGGTTACCGTTGCGCCAAGGTCTATTGTCTTTCTGTCAGAGAAAGAAATAGATTTATTTGCCTCTTTTACGGTTATGGTTTTCTCTTGCTTTTGGCTCATGTCATAAATGTTTCTGACGGTTATAGTGTATGTAGTGCCAACCGTTGCGTCGCTTGGTACTATAACCCTGCCGTTTTCGTAAGTTAAGCCATCGGGTAATTCTAAAACACAGTTTTCGCCTACGGTTACGGCGCCGCTGCCGTCGACTTCGATTTCTTCCGGTACCTCGAATGTCGCGCTCATGCTCGGTTCGGTCATGCCCTTAAATACAGGAACGCTATCTTTTTTAACCGTCCAATATGCGCTATCCCATGTACCGTCGGGTATTGCTACACCGTTGGTTGTTTTTGTATCGGCGTAGTAAACGTAAATGCCGAGATTTTCGCCGTCTGTCGAGTTGTTGCTGACACCTTTGAGCGTCGACTTTGCAATAACGACCACGTTTGTTGCCGTTACCTTGGTCGCTATTCCGAGTATCGTCATTTTTTCCGTAGCGCCGCTCACCTCAGACACGTCAAATACCACATTTTTAAGTGTAAGTTCATCTGCACCTAATTGATACATTATACCGTTATCGCATGCCGCCGTTCCGCTTGCAAGCCCGAAGTATACGTTCTCTAACGTTCCGCCGCCTTTACAAACGATACGAATATATCTTCCTAAAGTTAAATCCTTAAACGCAATATTTTTAACGGTTCCGGTTAATTCTCCGATCACGCCTGTATTAACATTGCTGCTTGCAGGGGTTGCGCCGGAAACGATATGACCGTTTCCGTCGAGAATACCTTTGAAAATATTGAATTGATCAACACCGGTGAATTCACCGACGTTTTCTATATCGTTACCGAGAATAAAGTATCCGTCGATATATTTGTACTTTCCGGAGATATTCGTTACGTAAGTGTTCAGCGCTTTGAAGTCGTCGGCTGTCCTGATTACTTTTGTCGCGATGAGGACTTTGAGAGAGATCGTGTCTGCGCCTACTTTTATAGTTGCGGGATATTCGCCGTATGCTTCTTTTGCTATTCCTGTAACCGTAAGTGTGGTTCCGGAAATAGTTCCTGCGTAATCGCGTTCGTTAATCGTAACGGTTGCAATGTCTTTTCTTGCCGTAAAGCCGTCTGCCTTCGATAAGTCTATCGTAACGTCGGAGACTGTAATTCCACCGTCGGTAACCGTGGCGTTAAGGTCTAATATCTGTCTTTCGCTGATTGTATATACACTGCCTTTCGGATATACGCTTATTGTTTTTTCGACTTCGCTGTCGTTTATAAGCGATTTGGCAACCACTGTCAAGGTGCCGCTTTCTACGTCGTCGGCAACCGTAATGACGTTACCTTTAAGAGTTACGCCCGTATATGCGGCCTTCAGGCTCAGGACGGAGTATTTTTCATTAACTTCTATCTTTAAGGTCGAGCCGCCGTAAACTTCCGTCGCTTCGGTCGTTACAGCGATTTCCTTTGTCTTATCGATGCTTTCGGCATAGCGTTTTAAGAAAGGTATTCCGTTTATCACCGTCCACTCGGTATCCGGAAGATCGTTTACCGCAGCCCTTACCGCTTCGTCGGTTAATGCCGAATAGGTCAGAACTTTTGTCGTCGCGCCGGAATTCGCAAGATATTTTTCGTCGTCGGCAATAACGATAAGGTTTTCAATCTTGACATTTTTATCATCGGTTTCTGTTCCGAGACGCATGCCCGAAACGTCACAGTTGATTTCGGCGCCGGAAGCGTCTATCACACAGTTTATAACCTTTGCGCCTCTCGGATCAAATGAGAAGAACGTTCCCATTGTCCTTGTCTTTCCGCTAACAACCAAGACTTCATTGCCTACGCCGATTTTTTTGTAGGAAACGCTTACGTTTTCAATGGTTCCGCCGCCGTATGAACAGATAAATCCGCAGTTTTCCCATACGCCTGCATTGGTAAAAGAAACGTTTCTGACGATACCGGCATCGTTCATGTAGCAGATAAGTCCGCCCGAACTACAATTATTACCGTTCACCGATGTTACGGTAAGCCCGTCTATATTGTAGCCTTTCCCGTCGAATACGCCTTTAAAACCGTATACCGCAGAATCGTTCCAAGCGCTTTTTTTATCGGCCATGGCGTTTACCGTATTATACATTTCGTCTAAGTCTGTAGCAGATCTTAACTCGCCGTTAAAGTCGATGTCATTACCTAAAACGTAATATCCGTCAAGAACGCCGGTGTTTGTAAAGTCGCCGTTTGCTTTGGCGTTAGCGGCAAACGCTTCAAGATCCGCTTTTGTAGATATTATCATTGAGTAAACATTTGCGGCGCAAGTATATACATAGTCGGCGGTCGAAATAACCATCGCTTTGTTTTCGCCGAGGTCCGCTGCCTTTTTCGGAAGGTTTTCCGTATTAAGAGTTATAGCGTTATCCGCAAAAGAACCAAATACGTCCGTATCGCCTATCGTAGCGCCTGTAACGGTTCCTAAATTTTCCGGAACAGAGAGTGTTGTTGTCTTTGACACGTCGATAGTCGGGCAGTAATTTTCAAGCGCTTTAACGATTTTATCGACAGTGATTTTTATCGTGATTGTCTGCGTCTTGCCGTCGGTTGAATATGAAGCGACAATTTCCGTTTCGCCTGCGCCGACCTTTGTTATCGTATAACCGTTTTCGGTTTTTTCGGAAACGGTTGCTACACCTGCGGTCGTAAAATCGCCGAAGGTAACGTCAACGCTCTCGGTATATCCCATATAAGAAGCATTGAATTTAACGGTTGCCGAAGTTTTTTTGTCGCCATCCTCTACAGTATAAAGAGATACGGAATTACTTTCGGCAGTAACAGTTACGTCACCCTCTACCGAAAGCGACAGGACGGGTTCTCTGACGGTAACGGCAATTTCTTTGCTTGCAGTCTTTCCTCTGATTTCAGCCGTAACGACAACGGTAGCGCTGCCTTCTTTAGTTCCGGTTATCGTAATTATGCCGTTATCGAACGATACGGCGCAAACGTCGGCCGCCGCGCCCTCGGCAAAATAATAAGAATACGTTATTCCGCTTAAGGTTTCGGTTTCCCATTTTGCGATAATATCGCCCTCGAATTTGCTACCTCTTTCAACGCTTACGGATTCCTGAACTTCAAGCGTCGGAGCGACCGTCGTTTCCGTGACGGTGACGGCGCATTCGTCATACGCATCGCCTACGGCAGCGCGAATAGTTGCCGTTCCCGCTTTAACGCCGGAAACATTACCTCCGTCAACGGTTGCAATTTCCGGATTTGACGATGTCCAGACAACGCTCTCGGAACTTCCCGAAACGGTCGCCTGGAGTTCTGCGCTCTTATATTCTTCAACCGTTAAGGTTTTTGCCGATAACGATACCGTTACGGTTACGACGTCGCTGCCGTCGTCTTTGCTTTGATCGTCATCGGGCTCGATTTGTTCACTTCCGGAGTCGGGACTGTCTGTCTTTCCCGAATCTTTACATGAAATGAACGCAAACATTGACGCCATGATTGCCAAAAGGAGCAAAATGACACTCAGTTTCCTCATCATGAGATCCTCCATTCATTTATAAAAATAGTAGATATATTATCCCTTTCGCAATGCGTAACGTTGCTGAGCGCGTAAAAATCCGTGACGAAACTGCTCCGCATTTCGTTTAGTTTCACCGTCCCCTGATTGTCTGCATATGTCGTGCAGAGAACATATCTCGGGAAAAGCGATTCTATTAAAACGTGATTTTTATAAGCCTTGTAATTTCCGTCAGTGGTTTTTGCCGTCTCTATAGCAACATTCGCCTTGTCTATAAGGTCAATGTATCCCTCAATCATTTCCTCTTCCCATACCTCTTTGTTGGAAAGATTGTCGCTGAATATGCCGCCGCCGGTTATGTCCTCTTTCTTAAATAAATTCATTTGGACACGGTCAAAATATTCCAGCATATACTCTCCGCCCGCGCCATAACAGAATTTGAAATACTTTTCTTTCAATTCCTTATAATTGACGTTGACATCAAACAGCGCGTGAGAATTTATATATTCTCTGAACTTCGCAAAGCCCGTGCAGTTCGGGTTTTCGTATGTGCCTTGCGGATAAATGTAGTTTCCGTTATAGTTTTTGAAATATCTCAGGTTCTCGACTAAAACATCATAGTTGTTATACGGATAGAGATATTTGTGAAAGTTTATTTCATATGACCAGACGTGAAGTTTTCCGCCAAGTCCCGCCCACGCCTGAAGCGCAGACGCATAACCTGCATTTTCATCCTCGTAAAAAGAGTGTATCCAGTTAGCCGAAGATGCCGCAAATTCTATGCTGACGCCGCTGCCGCAAACAAGATCTACTTCGCTGCCGTTTGCGTCTTTCACTGCATACGCTTCGCCGTTTTCATTGAAATCATATCTTTTTACATGGATTGACATGCCGTTTTCATCGAAAATATATTTGGAGCCTTCCTTTTTTACAGGAGCCTCGATGTTCTGCCCGTAGGCTAAAACAACAAGGTTTACCGTTCTGCCGCTAAGTCTATCGTCGGCGGTCTCACTGATTTTTGTCTCGATTTTTTCAGATACGTCGTTAGCAAAAGACAAAATCGCGCCGCCAAGCGTGTTGCCGTAATGCGCATAACTCGCCGTGCATGCCGTGCATGTGCATTTTGTTACGGAGTTCGTTCCCTCCACGTCGTTAGGTGAAATCCGAACGTTTGCGGCATCGGGTTTTTCTGCAAGATAGCCGAGTATTTTCGTCGCAACCTTGTCGGTAAACGCTTCGTATGCGTCTTTATCGCCGTGAGCCGTAAAACAAGGCTGACCTACGGGAACCCTTTCACCGTTTTTCTCCGCATACCCTGCCCCGTCGGAAAACCACTTGGGATTGTCGGTAAAATCGCTTTCGTCGATAAAGTCATACATGTTATGAACATCGCCGATGGGTGTGGAAAGCAATACAGTTTGCGTCGTGAAACC
>CAVJNC010000034.1:2911-18011 GCA_963650905.1 Subdoligranulum sp. APC924/74 | reverse complement strand
AAACAGCCGAAGAAAAAGTGAGATATTGACAAATTGTCGGGATCTCACTTTTTTTTGGTGCAACAAAAATTATTTTGATAGACTTTGCGGAAGAAGAAAAACTCAAAATGCTCGTCGATATGAGTTTTGAATTGACGGACGTCAGGCAAAAATAAAACGAACCGAAAAAACGACACATTCCGACGGCAATTTATGCCATAAAACGACGGCGAATTGTAACAAAATCCGACGGCAAATAACGACAGGATACGACGGCGGGTTTCGCCGTAAACAGACAACAAAATTCGCCGTAAACCGACAGCATGTTAAGACAACAAACGACGGTAATTTGTAACAAAATACGACGGCGAATTAAGACAAAACCCGACGGCGGAATACGACGAATACCGACGGCTTTATCCGACAAAAAACGCCCGACCTTTTCTGTTAAGAGAAGAGGTCGGGCGTAGTTTTTATATTAAGTCTTTATATTGCGAAACTCAAAAATCGATCGTGGTTTTATCGTCGCCGTCGGGGGAAATTTTAGCGTTATAGAACGCGATAAGTCCGCGTTTCGCCGTTTCGTAATCTTCAGCCGCCATTGTTTCCACCGCCGAGTGCATCGCCAGTTGCGGAATGCCTATATCCACGCTTTTTATGGAAACCTGCGCCGAACTGATCGCCCCGAGCGTTCCGCCGCACGGCATATCCGAGCGGGTGTAAAAATCCTGATGAGGAACGCCCGCTTCGTCGAAAATTCTCTTTATTATCGACGAGGAAAACGCGTCGGTCGTGTAATTCTGGTTCGCGTGGTGTTTGATGACTATACCCCCGCCGAGTTTCACTCTGTTTGTCGGATCCGAAAATTCGGGGTGATTTGGGTGAACGGCGTGCGCGTTGTCGTCGGAAACGATAAATGAATTCGCGAGCATTTCGTCGAAATCGTCGCCCTTTCCGAGACATTTCGCGATGCGTTTTAAAACGTCGCGCATAAATTTCGACGCCGCGCCCTGTTTCGTTCCGCTGCCGACTTCCTCGTTGTCGGCGATATAGCAAACGGCGATTTCCTTAGGATTTGCGGCGATTAACGCTTCGAGCGATGAAACCGCGCTCGTGAGGTTGTCTATTCTCGGACTGCAAAGCAGTTCGTTTTCAAAACCTGCGTAAAAAGGCTTGGTCGCGGAAACGAGATATAAATCGTAATCGACGATTTTCCCGCCGTCGGCGATTTTTGCGAGTTCTTTCGCAAGGTTTTTTCCCGCCGCGTCGCCGTTTAAAATATCCGCTACCGGCGACATATCCGTCTGCGGATTCAACTTGATTCCGTCGTTCACGGCGCGATTGAAATGAATGGCGACGGATGGAATCACGAAATTGTGATCGGATGTGAAAAGTTTGGCTATAAGTTCGTTATCATGCGAAATTATTACTCTTCCGGCAATCGTCAAGGGCGAATCGAGCCAACTGTAAAAGATTCCTCCGCCGTATTTTTCCACGTTGAGTTTTTCATAATTGTCGCTCCTGATTTCGGGATTCGCTTTGATTTTGAAGCAAGGCGAATCGGAATGCGAGGCGACGATGTTGAAAGAATCTTCGCCGCCGATTTTAAAAGCGATTATTGAAGAGCCGTTCCTCGCGACGAAATATTTTCCGCCTTTTTTAACGTTCCATTTCAGGTTTTCTTTAAGTTCTTCGAAGCCGTTTTCTTTAAGAAGTTCCGCGGCGTTCGCGCAGGCGTGAAAAGCCGTTTTCGATTTATCGAGAAATTCAACAGGTAAGTTCATAATTTTTCTCCGCGACAATAAATATATATTATTATAAATCAATCTTTTTAAAAAGTAAAGGGATAAAGGACGAAGATTTGCGCGGAATAATAGAAATTAACCTGAAAAACCTGACCGACAACCTTAATTATTTCAAAAAAAATCTGCCGCGCGGCGCGCTGCTTGCCGCCGTCGTTAAAGCCGACGCTTACGGTCATGGGGCGACGGAGGCGGTTAAAGCGATAAGGGAAAACGTCGATTATTTCGTCACTGCGAGCGCGGAAGAGGCGGAAGAGGTCAGAGAATTGACGAATAAGCCCGTTTTATGTCTCGCCGCATTAAACGAAAGCGAGGCGACGAGGTGTGTGTTGAAGGATATCGAAATCAGCGTTTCGTCCGAATCCGACGTTTGTATGCTCGCCGCGATAAGTGAACAGACGGGCGTATGCGCACGCGTGCATATATGCGTGGACACGGGGATGAACCGAATGGGAATCAAAGGCGAAAAAGCCGCCTATAAGTTGATTAACAAGGTGTTTTCTTGTAAAAACTTGTCGATAAAAGGCGTTTATTCGCACTTTTTCGATTGCTCGGACAGGGGGGAAACGAGCAGACAGTTCGCCGAATTTTGCGCCGTCGCGAAGTTCGCTCCGGAAAACGCGATAAAACATATCGCCGCCACGGAAGGCTTTTTCGAAAAAAATTACGTTTTCGATATGGTCAGAACAGGCATAGGGCTTTATGGCTACGGAGAGCGAAAATCGGAATCGGCGGCAAGCGAGCCGAAACCTGCGGCGGGCAACATGAAACCTGCGGCGGGCAACTCGAAATTTACGGCGGGCGACATGAAACCTGCGGCGGGCAATCCGAAATTTATGGCGGGCAACCTGAAACCGGTGATGTCGTTGAAAAGTTACGTCGCGAGAATCGCGAAGATAAAAAAGGGCGAAACGGTCGGTTACGGCGGACGGTTCGAGGCTGCGGAAGACTGCTACGTAGCGACGATTTCCGCGGGTTACGGCGACGGCGTGCCGAGATCTTTCACCGGCGGCAGCGTTCTTATCGGCGGCAAAAAAAGGAAAATCGTCGGCAATATCTGTATGGATTTTTGTTTCGCGCTCGCGGATAAAAGAGTTAAGGCGGGCGACGAGGTCGTGTTTTTCGGTCGTCAAGGCGGCGAAATTCTTACCGCGGAGGATATGGCGGACGCGTGCGGAACGATTTCTTACGAAATTCTGACGGGCGTAAAGCGTTTCGAAAGAGTTTATATCGAACCGGACGAAAAAATAAACCGGACGAGAAAATAAAAAGCGAAATATAATACGCAACGCGTTTATATTCGTTGACTTTTCAAGGTTAAGAGGTTAAAATATCCGTATGGGTTTCAGCGAAATGGAACCTACACGGAGAATACTTATGTCAGAATTTATGGGTAATTTAAGGCGTAACTCGATGTGCGGAACTTTGAGAATTTCGGACGTCGGCAAAGAAGTCACGGTGATGGGCTGGACGCAGAGAAGAAGAAATCTCGGCTCGCTTATTTTCGTCGACCTTCGCGATAAAACGGGGCTTGTTCAGGTCGTTTTCGACGATACCACGGACGAAAAAGTTTTCGGAAAAGCGCAGAATATCCGCTCGGAATACGTTCTCGCCGTCAAGGGAAAGGTAAGAGAAAGAGAGAGCAAAACGAATAAAATCGCCACGGGCGAAATCGAAATTCTCGCCGACGAACTGAAAATTCTTTCCGAAGCCGACACCACGCCTTTCGAAATTCTCGACGATTCCAACGTTAACGAAACTCTTCGTTTAAAATACAGATACCTCGACCTGAGAAGACCGTCGCTTCAGAAAAATTTGTTTTTAAGAAACGAAATAACCAAAGCGGCGAGAAAGTTTTTCGACGAGAACGGTTTCGTCGAAGTTGAAACGCCCATGCTCGGCAGGTCAACGCCCGAGGGCGCGAGAGATTATCTCGTTCCGTCGAGAGTTCACGAGGGTTGTTTTTACGCGTTGCCGCAGTCGCCGCAACTTTATAAGCAACTTCTCATGATCGCGGGCTTCGACAGATATTATCAGATAACCAAATGCTTCCGCGACGAAGACTTAAGAGCCAATCGTCAGCCGGAATTCACTCAGATAGACGTGGAGATGAGTTTCGTCGAAGAGGTCGAGGACGTCATGTACCCGATCGAGGGGCTTATCAAAAACATTTTCAAAAGCGCGATAGGGTTGGATCTCGGCGAAGGTCATTTCAGAACGATGACTTATCGCGACGCGATGGAAAATTACGGTTCGGACAAGCCCGACACGAGATTCGGCTTGAAAATCGTGAATTGTTCGGACTTGTTCGCAAATTCCGAATTCAAGGTTTTCGCCGACGCGCTTAAAATCAAAATAGGACCTATCAGAGGCAGCGTGAGGGCGATCAACGCCAAAGGCTTGGCGGATAAGTTCTCGAGAAAAGAACTCGACGCGACCGTGGAATACGCCAAAACTCTCGGCGCGAAAGGGCTTTGCTGGATGACCCGGGCAAAGGGCGGCGAAATCAAATCGTCGTTCGCCAAGTTCCTGACGGCGGAAGATATCGAAAACATAAAGGAAAGAATGAACTTCGAAGAGGGCGACGTTCTGTTCTTCGCGGCGGATAAAGATTACGTGGTGTTCAACACGCTCGGCGGAATCCGTCTTATGATTGCGGACAAGCACGGGCTTATCGATAAAGACGTTTACGATATTTTGTGGATAACGGAATTTCCGATGTTCGAATGGTCGGAAGAAGAGAATCGTTATATGGCGGTTCACCATCCGTTCACCGCGCCCATGAACGAGGACCTCGGACTATGCGAGAGCAATCCGTCCGAGGCGAGAGCGAAGGCGTACGACCTCGTAATCAACGGTCAGGAATCTGGCGGCGGCTCTATCCGCATTCACTCGAGAGATATTCAGAAGAAAATGTTCAACATTCTCGGTTTTTCCGAGGAAGACATCGAAAAGAAGTTCGGATTCTTCGTTGACGCGTTCAATTACGGCGCGCCCCCGCACGGCGGACTTGCGTTCGGCTTGGACCGTCTCACGATGCTTTTGTCCAAGGACGATTCGATAAGAGACGTAATAGCGTTCCCGAAGGTTCAGACGGCTTCGTGCCTTATGAGCAGCGCGCCCGCGCCGGTCGAACAGAAGCAACTCGACGAACTTTATATCGAAGTCAAAAAAGATAATTAAAAAGATTTTAAACATAACGACAAACGGAAAGGTAAAGGTAAAGGAAAATGAGTCTGAGCAGGCAGGAACTGAAAGAACTGATATCGGCGATGAGTTTAGAGGAAAAAGCGTTGCAATTAACGCAATTTCCCGCGTTCGAACTCGATAACGAGGTTGAAAAAATCGTAACGGGCTACAGCAATCTGGGCAGTACGGATCGCGAATCGCTGTGGCGTATGGGTACGGTTTTAAGCGTTCCGGACGCCGAAACGGCGCAATCGATCCGCAAAAAACGTCGCGGAAAAGGCATTTCGGATCCCCTTCCGATGATGCTCGACGTAATCCACGGTTACAGAACCGTTTATCCCGTGCCGATCGCTATGTCTTGCAGTTTCGATACGGGACTTATCGAAGACTGCGCGGAACTCGCCGCGACCGAAGCAAAATACGACGGGGTTGACGTCACGTTTTCGCCTATGGTCGATTTATCCCGCGACGCGCGCTGGGGCAGAGTTATGGAAGGCGCGGGCGAAGATCCTTACTGGGCGGGAGAAGTCGGCAAAGCGATAATCCGCGGTTATCATAAGGGCGGCATTGCGTGCTGCGTGAAACATTTTGCGGGTTACGGAGCCGCCGAAGCGGGCAGAGAATATAACACGACCGATATTTCCGACCGCAGTTTGCGCGAATATTATCTGCGGTCGTATCGGGAGTGCCTTAAAGAAAACCCCGAAATGTTCATGAGTTCGTTCAATCTTTTAAACGGCAAGCCGATTCTCGGTCATAAAAATATTATGATCGACATACTCCGTAAAGAATGGGGCTTCGACGGCGTCGTTATTTCCGATTACGGTTCGGTCGAGGAATTATACGAACACGGTTACTGCGCCACGGGCGAGGAATGCGCTCGCGTTTCGATAGAAAGCGGAGTCGACATCGAAATGGGTTCGTCTGTTTACGCTTGTCATCTGCCGGAACTCGTCAGGGCGGGCGTTATATCCGAAGAGACGCTCGACGAGTCCGTTTTGCGCGTTCTCGAACTGAAAAACAAACTCGGAATGTATGAAAATCCCGACCGGAACGTCGATTTCGAAAAACGCGGCGAAGTAACGCTTTCCGAAAAAGCGAGGGCTTTGGTTCGGAAAGCCGCGGAAGAGAGTTGCGTTTTATTGAAGAACGACGGCGTTTTGCCGTTAAAAGAAAACGCGAACGTCGCTTTTGTCGGCCCGTTTGCGGACGAACGCGAAATAATAGGAAACTGGACCAACAGAGGGCGCGCGGAAGACAGCGTCACCGTGAAAGAGGGCGTCGAAAGGTTTTTAAAACACGCCGTTCCGTATGCCCGCGGTTGTTCGTGGAAGTTATTCGATACGGACGAAAGCGGATTCGAAGAGGCAGAGCGCGTTTGCGGGCAAGCCGACTGCATCGTGGCTTGCGTAGGCGAGCATATGCTGTATAGCGGCGAAGCCCATTCCCGCGCGGATATCCGTATTCCCGAAATTCAACGTGAATTCATCGCTCGGCTCGGAAAATTGAATAAGCCGCTCGCGCTCGTCGTGTTCGGCGGCAGGCCGCTCGCGTTTGACGGAATCGAAGAACTTGCCGACGCGATTTTATACGTATGGCAAACGGGCGTGGAAGGCGGCAACGCGATCGCGAATCTTCTGTACGGCAAAGTTAATCCCTGCGGCAAAACGGTCATGAGTTTTCCGCGTTCAGTGGGGCAATGCCCGATTTATTACAACAATTTTTCTACGGCGAGACCGAAACGTAAGGATATTCCCACGTTTTATAGCGGCGAGAGATTCCGCACGGGTTATGAAGACGAATATAATTCGCCGCTTTATCCCTTCGGTTACGGGCTTTCGTACACGGAATTCGGGTATTCCGATTTTAAGTTGTCGTCGGCAAAGATTAATCGCGGCGGAAAAATCGTCGCGAGCGTGAAGTTGAAAAACGTCGGGAAAACGGACGGTTACGAAACGGTACAGTGGTATCTGCGCGATTTGTTCGCTTCCGTCGTCCGCCCCGTAAAAGAACTGAAAGGATATGAAAAAGTCTTTCTGAAAGCGGGAGAGGAAAAAACCGTCGATTTCGAAATTACTGAAGAAACGCTTGAATTTTATACGGACGGCGGTGAGTTTGCGGCGGAAAACGGCGCGTTCGAACTGTATGTTGGCGGAAATTCGAGAGATTGCTTAAAAGCGGATTTCGAACTCATCGATTAAAACTTTCGGTATAAAAATCGGCGGATATTGCGAAAAATTTCGCGATATCCGCCGTATTTTAATATATGTGATATTACCAAGGTTTATCGTCGTAAGGGGTGTTTTCCACACCTTCGGCTTGAAGTTTTGCAACCATTCCGTCGAGTTTGCCTTTCCACATTTTCTTGAACCATTTTGTTTTTCCGAACCATTTAACGAGGGTGGGGCTTATTGCGTAATAAATATGTATAAACGCCCTTCCGTGCCAAGTCGAGGTTAAAGTGTTATCTCTATAGCGGCGCAAAGTCCACACTTCGGGGCAGTCGTATGAGCCGTACACGCAAGTCGCGACGTAACATCCCGATGATTTCGTTTGTTCATTTTCTTTAATTAAATCTTGAATAAATTGATTGTCATGAATTTCGGCGATTTGTTTCAATTCGGTTAAAAAGTCATTTGGTAGTGGTTTCAGCAGAGATTTGCACCAAGACGATCCGCCGATAGCGAAAATACCGTTCGAATTGTCGTATACAAAATCGGCATCGACGATTTTCTTAATATATACGCTAATGGTTCTTAATACTTCTTCTTTGTTTTCGTTGGTTAATTCGTAATAATCGTTAATTACCGATATTGATTTTTCTAAAACTTTGAATTTTTGTTGCCTCATTGCGTATTCGGTTGAACTCAGAGATAACATTGCCTTTCCGTATGAACTGAAGAATACCGCTTCTATATTATGCGGCTCGTATTGTTCAACCATATTATAGTATTTTTCGACTTCTTCCCAATCTTCTTTGTTTAAAGCGCGTCTTGCGTTTTCAAGATATTGCTTAACGTAAGCGTCTTTTGCATTTTGGTTTATAACAACGTTTGCGCCGTTGAAATTATTGTTGTTGATAATCTCGTTGTTTACAATGCTGATTGCCTTTTCGACCAGATACGTTCCGCCGCAATACGGGCAAGTCAATTCGCCTTTTGCCGAATCGTTGATTTTTAAACTTGCTCCGCAATCTGGGCATTTGCCTGCTACTAATCCCATAAAAACTCTCCTTTTAAAATAATAAAAAATGCGGCAACCGAAGTCGCCGCACCAAAAGCACAAACCTCGATTGTCGCCAAACAAATTCCAAGCGCACGAAAGGGATACCCTTACACAACAACTCGACGGGGTTTGCGTTTTTACAAAACTCATACCGTTATTGTGTGCAAAAAAAGAATAATTCTTTTTTTTGCGAAAAGAAAATATCCCTGTGTCCGCTTATGAAATTTGTTTGGCATATTTATTCTATCATACTTTAAGAGAAATATCAAGCAAAAACAACAAAAAAACGCGGCTGATAAACCGCGTCTTTGGCGTAAGATTTTATCGTTAAGGTAAAGATTAAATCGCCGATTGCACGATTAATCGACTTATAGACAGGTTTATTAAGTGCGATTAAGCCGAAATCGCGGGCGATTGACGTTGAATTTTACAACTTGAATTTAACGTTTTTGAGATTCGCGTAAACGGGAAGTCCGTTTTTAAGCCTGCGTTTCGGCTCGCCCGAAATAAGCGGCAGAGCGTAAGCGACGAAATCGTCCGTAAGGTTCGTTCCGTCCGCCGTTATCCATTCCGCGGGGATTCTTTTTTCTGCGTTCGCCGCGGAAGAAAGCGGCTCGGCGACGTATTCTATCTCATACGTTTCGCCCTGTTTTCTCCTGAACGCGATCATCTTGTCCGTTTCGCCTGCTACGGCTTTTTTAACGGCTTGTCTGCCCGCGTTGAAAGATTCTTCAACGTCGGTATCGGAAGCGCAGTGCGCCGCGCAACGTTGCAGAATATTCAGTTCCACCGCTTTGCATTTCAGCCCGAGCGTTTTTACTTTGGCTTTTAAAATCGAGCATACTCCGCCGAGTTGCGAATGTCCGAAAACGTCCGTCGAACTCTGATCTTCGCCCACGTATTTGCCGTTTTCGAAGCGGATTCCTTCCGAAACCGCCACGACGCAGTATTTTTTAGCGTCGGCGACGGCTTTCACGTCCGATAAAAATTTCTCATAGGAAAACGGAATTTCCGGCAGATAAATGAGATCGGCGCCGAAGCCGTTTACCGAAGCGAGTTTGCTCGCCGCGGTGAGCCAGCCGGCGTTTCTGCCCATGATTTCCACAACGACGACGAGCGGCGAGGGATAAATCGAAGCGTCGCGGTTAATTTCCATAATCGAGTTGGCTATGTATTTCGCCGCGCTGCCGTAGCCGGGGCAGTGGTCGGTTCCGCACAGGTCGTTGTCGATCGTTTTCGGTATGCCGATAACGTTCATATCGTAGCCCGATTTCTGCATGTATTTCGAGATTTTGTCGCAGGTGTCCATACTGTCGTTTCCGCCGTTATAGAAAAAATAGCGGACGTCGTATTTTTTGAACACCTCCAGAATTCTGCGGTAATCGGAATCGTCCTCGGCGGGATTTTTCAGTTTGTATCTCACCGAGCCGAACGCCGAAGCGGGCGTGTGTTTCAACGCCTCGAGTTCGGTTTTGTCCTCGAGCGAAATATCGAAAAAATCCTCGTCTAAAACGCCTTTTATTCCGTGATGAGCGCACAGAACGCCCGTCACGGATTCGGTTTCGAGGGCTTCGAGAAGTCCCCCTGCAATGCTCGCGTTAATAACCGTGGTCGGCCCGCCCGACTGGGCGAAAACGCATCTTCCTTTAAGATTTTTCATAAGTTTTTGTCGGGTTTATAATGTTTATAACGTTTATGTTAATAATGTTTATAAGATTTACGTTTGTCGCGTCCGTCGGAATCCGGAAGAAATCTCAGCAGAGTTTTGCTGCCATGTCGTAAAGGTGTTTGTCGATTTTCTTCGTCTGCGAAAGGGCTTCGGTAATGTCGAGGTCGACGATTTTGTTGTTCTTTATGCCGATAACTCTGTTGGTTTTGCCCTCTAAGAGAAGTTCGGTCGCTCTCGTGCCGAATCTCGCCGCGAGCATTCTGTCCGCCATGGTGGGCGTGCCGCCTCTCTGAATGTGACCGAGAGTGGTTACTTTTACGTCCGCGCCGCTGATGACCGAAACGATCGTTTTGATTTCCTGCTCGTTGCCCGCGCCTTCCGCGAGGACGATAATGTTCGAGGTTTTGCCTCTTTCCTTGCTCTTTTTGATATCCTCGGCGATCGCCTGAATATCGTAAGGCACTTCGGGAACGAGAATGTATTCCGCGCCGCCGCAGATTCCCGAGTAGAGCGCGATATCTCCGCAACGTCTGCCCATAACTTTGATCAGCGAAACGCGGTCGTGCGAAGTCATGGTGTCTCTGAGGTTGTTTATCGCCCAGAGAACGGTGTTCACCGCGGTGTCGAAGCCGAGGGTGTAATCGGTGTAAGCGAGGTCGTTATCGATAGTCCCGGGGATACCCACGACGTTGATTCCGTTCTCGTCGGACAAATATCTCGCGCCGGTGAACGATCCGTCGCCGCCGATGACCACGAGCCCTTCGATGCCGAGCGCTTTGAGATTGTCCGCGGCTTTCTTTCTCGTTTCGGGAAGTTTGAATTCGAGGCATCTCGCCGTTTTGAGAATGGTACCGCCTCTCTGAACTATATCGCAAACCGAATGAGTATCCATCTGCGCGATGCAGTTGTTTACGAGTCCGTAATAACCTCTTTCGACGCCGTAAACTTCCAGTCCGCTGTTGATCGCGCTTCTCACGCACGCTCTGATGCAGGCGTTCATACCGGGGGCGTCGCCGCCGCTTGTTAAAATTGCTATTTTTTTCATAAGTTTACCTCCTCTGTGTAAACAGTAAAAATTTTATCGTTTTTGTTTTTCGCGTTTTGCCGCGTTTTTGTTTTGTAATGTCTTATAATGTCGCGTTTTTGATTTTGTCACGCCGCGTTTTTGTTTTGTAATGCCGCGCCGCTTTAATTCGCGGTGTCGTTTTAATTCGCGTTGTCGCTTTAATTCGCGTTGTTGCTTTAATTCGCGTTGTTGCTTTAATTCGCGTTGTTGCTTTAATTCGCGGTGTCGTTTTAATTCGCGTTGTCGTTTTCATTTCGCGGCGGTTCACGCCGAGAAAAATTTAATGTCTTCCTCGTCGACGATCGAAAGAAGTTCGTTTATAAGCCCCTTGCAATTTCTGACCGTCTGCGACATTCTATAGTTTTTTCCGTCTATCTTAAAACATACTATTATATCCCCGGGGTAGGTAGAAAGTATGTCTATAAGTTCGTTTTTGAATGATTTCGTTTCTTCGCGAAGAATAATTCCGAGGAAATTTCTCGTCTTTTTTTCCTGTTTTTCCCCGACGGTTTCCTCCTCGTTCACGCTTATAACCGAGTCCGCTATAACGTTCGCCCGCTCGTCTTTCAACTGAAGCCTTCCGCGGATTTTAATCACCTGTTCGGGCGCGAGTTTATCCCTGAACTTTTCGAAAGTCTTCGGGAAGAAAACGCATTCGATAGCCCCGTAAGTATCTTCCACGGTGACGAAAGCCATATTCGAGCCGGACTTGGTGGTTATCTTGTCCGCGGCGGTGATTATTCCGCCGAAATAAACGGGCATATCGTTTTTCACGTCGGTGAAAATTTTATTTCCGTCTTCGTCCTCTTCCACGTTCGCGAGCATTTCCGTCGAGAAAGTGCAGTCCGCGAATTTAGAGGTGAAACCGTCGAGCGGGTGGCCGGAAACGTAAACCCCCGTGACGTTTTTTTCGAGGGAAAGTTTGGTCTTGCTGTCGTATTCGGGAACGTCGGGGTAATTCACGGTGAAGTTCATGTCCTCCGCGAAGAAATCGCCGAACAGACTCATCTGCGCGCTCTCCCGTTGTTTGGCTATTATCATAACCCTGTCGATGAGTTCGTCGTAAATGGCGATGAGTTGCGCGCGTTTTTTCCCGAAGCAGTCGAACGCTCCGGCATAGATAAGGTTTTCAACGAGTCGCTTGTTCAGAACCTTGCTTTCGCATCTCGAGACGAAGTTCTCGAAGGAAAGATATTTTCCGTTTTTCTCGCGTTCCGCCGTTATGGAGTCTATCGCCGCTAGCCCTATGCCTTTAACGGCGGCGAGTCCGTAACGGATTTTGTTGTTTTTAACGCTGAACAAGCCCACGCTTTCGTTGATGTCCGGCGGGAAAACTTTTATTCCCTCTTCTTTCGCGTAAGAAATGTAGTTCTTGATTTCGTCGATGTTGGTTATTCTGTTGTTGAGAACCGCCGTGAGGAATTCCGCCTCGTAATAACATTTGAGATAAGCCGTCTGATAAGTTACGAGCGAATAAGCCGCCGCGTGCGATTTGTTGAACGCGTATTTCGCGAAGTCCTTCATTTCGTTCCACACGGCGTGAGCCACGTCCTCGGGAACGCCGCGCTTCAAGCAACCGTCTATCGCGGTGGAAACTTTGCCGTGTTTGTCCACGGTTTCTTCCTTGCCGTGAATGAAGATGACTTCTTCCTTTATCATATCGTCCACTTTCTTCTTGCCCATCATTCGGCGGACCATATCTGCCTGACCGAGCGTGTAGCCCGCGAGAGCCTGAACGATTTTCATAACCTGTTCCTGATAAACTATGCAGCCGTAAGTCTGCTTCAGAATGGGTTCGAGCAGAGGATGCGCGTAAGTCACCAGTTCTGGGTTGTGTTTGCATTTTACGAATTTGGGTATCGAATCCATAGGCCCGGGGCGGTAAAGCGAAACCGCCGCGACTATATCTTCTATGCAGGACGGGCGGAGTTCTTTCATGAACTTCTGGAAGCCCGCGGATTCTATCTGGAATATGGCTTTCGTGTTGCCCGTGGCGAGCAGTTCGAAAACTTTCGGATCGTCGTAGGACGATTTGTCGAAATCGATTTCCACGCCGTGGTTCTGCTTGATATAATCGATAGCCATCTTGATATCGGAAAGGTTTCGGAGACCCAGAAAGTCCATTTTGAGGAATCCGAGGTGTTCGAGTTCCACGCCGGTATACTGGCTCGTTATGTCTTCGCCGTTTCTGCCGAGGGGCATATGCTTGTCGAGAATGTCCGCGCCGATGATGACTCCGCAGGCGTGCGTGCTTGCCTGACGGGGCGAATCTTCGAGTTTTGCGGCGATATCGACAACCCTTTTTATTTCGGGCGATTCGTTATACATGTTGACGAGTTCGGGAACGGAGAAATCCACTCCGTAGTCCTTCGCGCCCTCTTTCGGGTGATATTTCCCGAAGACCTTGAGAATGATGTTCGGGCGTTTCAGGTCGAATTCGTCGCCCTTGGCGTTCTTTCTCACGAGTTTGTTCGGCATCGCCTTGGTAACTCTGTCCGCCTCGGAATAGGAAACTTTAAGGACTCTCGCGACGTCTTTTATCGCGTTTTTAGCCGCCATCGTACCGAAAGTTACTA
Source organism: Subdoligranulum sp. APC924/74 (assembly GCA_963650905.1). Lineage (GTDB taxonomy): Bacteria > Bacillota > Clostridia > Christensenellales > Borkfalkiaceae > UBA10281. The sequence goes on along the minus strand of CAVJNC010000034.1, from coordinate 4,505 downwards.
TTTTGCAAACCCTGTCGTAGCCGTATTTCCGGCGGACGTATTCTATTACTTCCTGACGGCGGCTATCTTCGAAGTCCACGTCGAAATCGGGCGCGGAAACGCGTTCGGGGTTCAAGAAACGCTCGAAGTAAAGGTCGTATTTAAGCGGATCGATATTGGTTATGCCGATAAGGTAAGCGACGATCGAGCCTGCGCCCGAACCGCGCCCGGGGCCGACCGAAATGCCCATTTTTCTCGCCGCGTTTATATAATCCCACACGATGAGAAAGTATTCGATGAAGCCCTGCTTTTCGATGACGGCGAGTTCGCTTTCTATTCTGTCGCGGATTTCTTTGGTTTCCGCGCCGTATTTTTTCTTTATGCCCGCGTTGATGAGTCCGCGGATATACGTTTTCGGATCTTCGCCCGTTTCGGGGTAATAATGCGGGAACATATAATGCCCGTAAACGAATCCGAAATTGCATTTGTCGGCGATCTCGAGGGTGGTTTCAAGAGCCTCGGAATCGTTGGGGAAGAGCGCCGCCATCTCGTCGTAAGACTTAAGGTAAAATTCGTCGTTGGGGAAGCGAAGTCTTTTCGGATCGTCGTAATCCGCGCCCATCTGAACGCACATTAAAACGTCCTGCGATTCCGCGTCCGAACGCTCGAGATAATGCACGTCGTTGGTGACGACGAGTTTTATCCCGTATTTCTTCGCGTAAGTCCGCAGATATTTATTCACTTCGAGTTGCTCTTCGAGCATGTGGTTCTGCATTTCAAGGTAAAAATCCTCGCCGAAAAGGTTTTTGAACCACACGACGAGCCTTTCCGCTTCGTCGAAATTTCTGTTTAAAATCGCCTGCGGAATATCGCCCGCAAGGCACGCCGAAAGGCAGATTAAGCCCTCGTGATGCGCCTCGAGCGTTTTCAGGTCGATTCTCGGCTTATAATAAAATCCGTCGCGGAAAGCGATCGCGTTTAAAAGCGAGATGTTTTTGTAACCCTCTTCGTTTTTGCAGAGCAGAACGAGGTGGTTGAGTTTTGTTTTTCCGCTTTTTACGGTAAGGTCGTCGCAAACGTAAAATTCCGTTCCGATGATCGCCTTTATGCCTTCCTTTTCGCATGCGTCGAAAAAGTTCACCGCGCCGTACATGTTTCCGTGGTCGGTTATGGCGAGCGCGGGCATGCCGAGAGCCTTGGCTTTTTTAGCCGCGACGGCTATTTTCGTCGCGCCGTCGAGTATGCTGTATTCCGTATGAACGTGTAAGTGTACGAAGTTTCCCATTTTATCCTTTTGTTTCGGAGTGCGCTTCGGTCTGTTTTTTAACAAGCGGTTTTCAGCCCGCTCAGTCCATAAAGCGAATGATTATCTCGTTCTGAACGAAGAGATATTCGGGTTTTATCGCTATTCCGCTTTCGGTTTCGTCGAGATATTTTCTCACGGAAGCGATTTTTTTTGCGTATTTTTCGGTGAAATCGAACCCGAAACGCGCCTTGTAATCGGCGAACGAAATCCCCGCCGTCGTTCTCAGTCCGAGCATTATGAACTCGAATTCGCGTTCGTCGCCCTCGATTTTTTCGCTGAAAATTTCCGCGACTTTGTCGCGCATTATGC
>CAVJNC010000034.1:0-2901 GCA_963650905.1 Subdoligranulum sp. APC924/74 | reverse complement strand
GCATTATGCAGGCGACGTATTCGTCGATTTTTTCGGTGTTCGTGAACCGCCTTTCGCCGATGAACGACGACGCGGAAACGCCGAATCCTATATATTCGCCCCGCTTCCAGTAGTTGAGGTTGTGGCGGGAATAATATCCGTCTTTGCAGAAGTTCGAAACTTCGTAACGTTTATACCCGAGTTTTGCAAGGTAATCGACGGCGAACGCGTATTGGTCGGCGACTTCGTCCTCGCTCGGCAGTTCGCCGTTTAAATACCTGCCGTACATAGGCGTGCCTTCCTCGGCTTTGAGCGCGTAAGACGAGATATGTTTCGCGCCGGAATCTGCGGCGAGGTCTATCGCTTCTTTAATGTCCTTTTCGGTCTGATTCGCAAGCCCGATCATCACGTCCGCGCTGAAATTTTTGCCGGCGAGAAGTTTTGCCGCGTCTATGAAATCCTGCCTCGTGTGGATTCTGCCTATGTCGCGCAAAAGATCGTCGTCAGCCGTCTGCAACCCCACGCTGAAACGGTTGAAACCGATTTTTTCGTAGCGGCGTACCTTTTCCGCGTCGACGGCGCCGGGGTTCATTTCTATCGTGATTTCGGCGTCGTCCGTTATTTTGTAATAGTTTCTCAGTTGGCGCATCGCGCCTTCGATATATTTCGGCTCGACGAACGACGGAGTCCCTCCGCCGAAGTAAACGGTGTCGAAAACGTAGTCCCTGCAAAGTCCGCTTCTGCCTTTCATTTCCTTATAAAGGCAGGCGAAATATAAATCGCATTTGGAAAGTTCCTTCGGGTAAGAAGCGAAGTCGCAATAAGCGCACTTGCTCTTGCAGAACGGAACGTGAACGTAAATCCCGGGCATTATCAATCCTCAAAAATCGGTCTATAAGTCGATTAATCGATATTTTTCACTTGTTATCGCTGCTGTCTATCTTCAGAATCGACATAAACGCTTCGCTCGGAACTTCCACCGAGCCGAGTTGGCGCATTTTCTTCTTTCCTTCTTTCTGCTTTTCGAGAAGTTTCTTTTTTCTGGTTATGTCGCCGCCGTAACATTTGGCGAGAACGTCCTTGCGGAGAGCCTTGACCGTTTCTCTCGCGATTACCTTTCCGCCGATCGCCGCCTGAATGGGTATTTCGAAGAGTTGGCGAGGAATGACGTCTTTAAGCCTTTCGGCGAGAGCCCTGCCGCGCGCGTAGGCTTTGTCCTTATGCACGATAATCGAGAGCGCGTCGCAGATTTCGCCGTTTAAGAGCATGTCGAGTTTCACGAGTTCGCTCTTGCGGTAGCCCGAAAGTTCGTAGTCGAAAGAGGCGTAACCTCTCGTGCGGCTTTTAAGCCCGTCGAAGAAGTCGAAAATTATTTCGTTGAGGGGAAGAGTGTAGTTAAGGCGTACCCTCTTCGCGTCGAGATAAGTCATATCGGTGAAGATACCGCGTTTATCCTGACAGAGGTCCATTATTGCGCCCACATAATCGGGCGGAGTGAAGATGTTCGCCGTTATCATCGGTTCTTCGGCGTAATCTATATAGGAAACGTCGGGGAATTTGCTCGGGTTATCCACGACGAGCATTTCGCCGTCCGTCTTGTAGATATGGTAAGAAACGGAGGGCGCGGTCGTGATAATGTCGATGTCGAACTCCCTTTCGATTCTTTCCTGAATTATCTCCATGTGCAGAAGCCCCAAAAATCCGCAACGGAAACCGAAGCCGAGCGCGTCGGAATTATCGGGTTCGAAAGTGAGCGAGGCGTCGTTGAGTTTGAGTTTTAAAAGAGCCTCTTTGAGGTCGTTGAACTTCGATCCGTCGAGGGGGTAAATTCCAGAAAAGACGACGGGCTGAACCTTTTTGTAGCCGTGAAGGGGAGCGGGGGCGGGATTGTTCGCGTCCGTTATCGTGTCGCCCACGGCGATGTCCTCGATGCTTTTTATGCTCGCGGCGATATAGCCTACTTCGCCCGCCGAGAGCGATTTTTTAGGTTTCAACTGCGGGTTGAACGTCCCGACTTCGGTAACGTCGAACTGCTTCGTGCCGGCGAACGTTTTGATTCTCGTCCCCGCGGAAACCGTTCCGTCCACGATTCTCACGAAGCAGATAACGCCCTTGAAGTTGTCGTAATAACTGTCGAAGATGAGCGCTTTTAGCGGCGCGTCGTCGTCGCCTTTCGGCGGCGGGATGAGTTCCACTATCTGTTCGAGAACCTGATCTATATTGATTCCGTTTTTGGCGGAAATTCTCGGGGCGTTCGAGCCGTCGAGCCCGATAACGTCCTCTATTTCTTTTGCCGTTCCGTCGGGATCGGCGGAAGCGAGGTCGATTTTGTTGATTACGGGTACTATTTCGAGGTTGTTGTCGAGAGCGAGATAGCAGTTCGCGAGAGTCTGCGCTTCGATGCCCTGCGTCGCGTCCACGATAAGGATCGCCCCTTCGCACGCGGCGAGCGAGCGCGAAACTTCGTAAGTGAAGTCCACATGCCCCGGGGTGTCGATAAGGTTGAAGATATATTCCTTTCCGTTTTTCGCCTTGTAAGCCATTCTCACGGGCGTGAGTTTGATGGTGATTCCGCGTTCTCTCTCCAGATCCATAGAATCGAGAAGTTGGTCTTCCATATCCCTTTCGGCAACCTGACCGGTAAGTTCCATGATTCTGTCCGCTAAGGTGGATTTGCCGTGATCGATATGCGCTACTATGCAAAAATTCCGTATGTTGTCCTTGGTCGTTATCGCCATTATATCCCTCAGATGCGTTACGCGCGAAACACGCCGTAATTATTCAAGATATATTATATATACAAACAGAAAAAAAATCAAGTTTTTAATAGGCATTGCATTCCTTATCACTAGTTATTTTTGCGGTGATAAACCGATTTATGCGGATGCCGAGCAAGAATCGAATCCCGTCAAGCCTTAAAGT
>CAVJNC010000033.1:0-18066 GCA_963650905.1 Subdoligranulum sp. APC924/74 | reverse complement strand
CGTGACGATTCCGAAGAGGTACCTCTTTTTTGCTTATTTCATAAGCAAAAAACACCTTAACGGGAAAAATAAAGCCGAGTCGTCCGGTAAACGCCCCGAAAAACGGGGTTCGGCGGCGGGGCGAAAAAAAACGAAAAAAAACGAAAAAAATAACGAAAAAAGCAAAAAACAAAGGAAAAAAACAAAAAATAAGGAGGCAAATTGATATGTCAAAAAGGAAGATTTTAGTTGTCGCTATGTCGGCGGCTATGATTCTGAGCGCGGCTTTGGGCGTCGGCGTTGCCGACGCTTCGAACGAGGTCACGCTCGCCGATAACGATTACGCGATATGCGAAGCGTTCGACGTCCGTCTTTCTTACAACGCGGCGGGAGAACTGAACGCCGAATACAACGGACTCAGGGCAAAGGCGAAGATTTCCGCCGACGACTATGAAGAACTCGGCAAACTCAACGACGAAACGACCGTGATTAAATACGGAATTCTGTTCGCGCCTACGGCTTACGTAACGGAAAACCCCCTCACGGCGGAAAACGTTTTCGGCAAAAACAGAGTTTACGCCACGAGCGCGATGCAAGCGGAGGAGGACGAGGAAAACGGCAAAGAGACGAAGAGAATCGAATGTTCCGAGGAAGCCGAACTTAAAAAGGGCGCGGACGGATATTATTACGCGTATTGCCTTTTGAGCGACCTCGACGACGAAGCCCTTCTCAGCGGCTACACCGCCAAGGCTTACGCGGTTAAGTATACGATAGACGAAAACAAAATGCTTTCCGGCGGCGAATACGTTTTCAAAACGGAAGCGACGATAAAAAACGCCGTTTATGCCGTTCAGAAGGCTATCGACGCGGGAAACGTCGACGATTATGAAGAAGATCTCGCTTCGGCTTACGTCAGCGGCAGAACGCAGAAAATCGCCGTGGAATACACCGCTTCTTACGACGGAGCGGATCCTCAGACGGTAAGCAAAGAATACGATTTCACAATCGGCGCTACGGTTTCGGAGGAAGACGTTCTCGCAAAACTTACGGATATCTATCCCGATGATTACGATATAAAAACGGAATTCGTTTCGCGGAAGATTTACGCGGGCGAAGCGGAAAAGATATCGTTCGGTTTAACCCCGAAAAAGGCTTCGTCCTCTAAACCTGCGGCAGGGTTATACGTCTCCGGCGAAAACAGCGTCGAAATCAAGGAAGAAACGCTTACCTGCGACGGACAAAAAGACGTTGCTTACACCCTTTTCGGCGACGGAACGGTGGTTATCGGCGATGAGGGCGCGAAGAAAGTTCTCGGCAAAGTGAATTTCAAGGAAAAGAAATTCGTTATGGCGGAAGACGGAGCGACTTTGTCGCAGGTTCTCGAACTCGGCAAAGAAGCCTACGCGAAGGTCAGCGGATATTATCTTGCGGGCAACAACGCGGTGGTTAAACTCAACGCGGACGGCACGGGCGTTTACGATTTACTCGGCGAAGCAACGGCAGTTAAATATCTGCTTGCGTATGACGAAAGCAACGGCAGATATATCGCCGCTTCGAATTTTTCCGAGGCTGCTGCAACCGTTACGTTCGGCGATACCGTTGAAATAGATGGTTTCACGGCGGTCGCGCTCGGAAGCGAAGAGAATTATAACGACATTGCCGATTATTATATCTGTACTACGGCGGGCGATTACCTTAATAAGATTTTCAGGTTGAACACGGACGGAACTATCGTGTTAGACGGCGAGAAAGTCGGCGCGTTTATGTATTTTGCCGACGGCTCCGTAACCGCGAAAATCGGCGAAAGCGTTTACACGGCAAATTTCACAAGCGAGACGGTGAACGGCGCAACCGTTAAAACGATCGCAATAAGCGGAAACGGCGCAGAGTTGACTTTTAAAAACGAATCGCTCGCAAACTATTCCGAACTTACGGATAAAGTAAACAACCTGTTCGGAAAAACCGAATTGGTTTTTGAAGGCAGGACAGCAGGTCCGGAAAACCTCGGTTATCCGAGAGTTAAACTTACCACAACGTCGACCGAATATGGGTCTCTCGCGGCAATCACTTTGCCGGACGGAACGGCTAAATGGAAAAAAGCGGAATACGGCGGTTCGGGGACATGGGGGTATTTCTATCATAAACTTGTATATTTTGCGGAACAGACTTCTCCGACGGGCGGACTTATTCACTTTAGAATAGCCGACGATAATGGTCATCCGCAACAAGATGACGCGGTTGTTAAATATGAGATAAAAGACGGCGAAATGAGCCTCGATATGACCAATTACAATCCGAACGATTCAAGTCAGAAAAGTCAGTATCAGGTATTGTATGCGAATATCGGTACGGATACGGATTTAAGCAACACTTACACGGATATATACGACGTATTCGCAAGCAGATACGGAACGTATTACTTCTATACCGATTACAGAGCGGAGAATGCAACCGCCGCCAGCAACGGAGGATTTATTCTTTATAACTATCACACCGCTATTTCCGGACTGGAAAGCGAATGGTACAAATGCGAATTCTGGGCCGATGCCATTGGTTTTATAAAATATGGTAGCAACGAGACGGCGTATAAAATCGAGTTCGATTCCGTTAAAAACGTAGGTACGCTCACGGTGTATCGGGCCGGAGAGAAGAAACAGTATCCGATAGGTATCGTAAACGGCAATAAGTTTATCGATATGAGAAAGGTTTCCTTTGTAGGTTACGATGGATTCGATAACGTTAAAGTTGCCGTTGCGGAAAACGCCGAGCGCGACATAAACGCAATCGAATACGCTATCACGACCGTGAATAAAACGTTCGAAAATGCGGGCAAGGTTACCGAAACCGCCGTCGACGCGAAAACTATTTACGAGAAAATCGCCGGAACTTATTATTCGGGTAACTATTACCACGAAAACGGAACAGAAGCGAAGGATAAATGGTGGTGGGGTATCGGCATAACGCTCAATGCCGACGGAACGATGGTTATGACTCACGAATCGGATAAGACGGGTACTTATGAAATAAAAGAACTCGGCGACGCGTTCGGCATAATCACTATCGACTGCCCGTACCCGATCGTAACAAGCGGCGAAGTCGTTCACGACGCTTACTACGCTCTTATCGACGATCAGTATGTTTTAAGGATTACCAATGGCGCGATGAACTGCGCTAAATGGGCTTTCTGGGATTTCGTTCCCGCAGATTGCGAGTTCTCCACCTGGAACGTGTTCGACGAGATGGTCGGCGAAGGAACTTCTTACACGGACGGAAGCGCGACGCTTACGCTCGATGAAGTTCTTGCGAGCGGAAAGAACAATTATAAAGGCGCGTCGTTCACCCTTACAGACGGAGATAACACCGTAAGCGGAAATTACGATCTCGTTCCCACCGCCGAAGACGCGGGCAAGTTGTTTATCGACGTTATCTCCGGCGACGACCATCGATACGTCATTGGCGATTACAGGCGTTTCGGCGACAAGTACGTTCTTTCTTTCACCGTCACGATCGGCGGAGAGGAGAAGTCATACTTCATGGCAGGTTCGGCAGACGATCTCGCCGCGGTTAAAACTTACGTTGCCGGAACGTACTTCGGAGCGGAAAATATCGAGTTCACGAGCGCGGCGGAAGTAACGTTTTCGTCCGTAACCTCCGGCACGATTTCCGAAAACGGAATAACCGCAAACTTTGTCGTCGAAAGCGGAAGAATCGTGATAACCTATACCAAAGGCGATCTCGATTACGTAGCGATTAAATAAAACGAAAAGTCCGTAATGCCCCGCTTCGGGGCATTACGAGCCTGCGAAAAACGGAAAAACTTTTTTAAAGAGGTATATACTATATGAAATTCAGACTCAAAAAATTGGCTTGCGTCGCATTGGCGGCGATAATACCTGTTTCGGCGGTAGCCTGCGGCGGTATCGGCGGGAGCGCGCTCCAGAGCATCGACGACACGAAAACGCAACTCACGGTTTTCAGTTATAACGGCGGCGTAGGCTCGGAATGGCTCACCAAAGTGAGCGAAAGGTTCGAAGAGGACTATAAGGACTATTCGTTCAGAAGCGGTCAGGTCGGCGTTCAGATAATTCCCGATCCCGCCAAAAACGACGCTTTCACGAACATCTCCGCAAGAACCGACAACGTTATTTTCTCGGAGACAGCGAACTATTCTCAACTCGTGGCGCAGAACTCGATCGTCGACTTATCCGATATTATGGATAAGCCCCTGAACGAGATAACCAAAACCACGGACACGAGGACTTTAAGAAGCAAAATGTATGGCGAGACGATAGATTATTATTCTTTCAGCGAAGGAAAAATCTACGCGCTCCCTCACTATTCGTTCTTTTCCACGCTCACTTATAACAAGCAACTTCTCACGGACAAGAACTTATATTTCAAAAAGGATTACGACGTTAACGGAAGCCTCGACGACAAGTTCGTCCGCAGCAAGGACGACAAGAAGTCCTGCGGGCCGGACGGGGCTTACGACACGCCCGACGACGGACTTCCCGCAACTTACGACGAACTTTACGATTTGTTCAATATGATGAAGCAGAAGAACGTAACCCCGATCACCTGGGGCGGCGGCGAAATCGTTTCCGGCGGATATATCAACTATCTGCTCAACAATATATATTTAAGCCTTGCGGGCAAAGATCAGGCGAGAGTGAATTACACGTTCGACAGCGGAGAAAAAACCGTTACGATCGTCGAAAGTTTCGACGGTACCGCGCCCGTCACGAAAGAAGAGAAAATCACGAAGGACAACTATGAAAAACTCGATTGCGAACTCGCGAAATATCAGGCGATAAAAATCGTGGATACCATTCTGGACAACGCTTTGTGGCAGTCCGCCGATTGTACTTCCACGACGACTTCGATGCTCGACGCTCAACAGAAATATATCGAAAGTTATAACACGGGGAAGCCCGTCGCCATGATCGTCGAAGGTTCTTACTGGTATAACGAAGCCGACAACGCGGGCTATTTTTCCGACGTGAGAAGCCGTTACACCGATTTCGACGAAAAGAACGATTATCAGATTCTGCCTTTGCCGAGGGTTTATTCCGGCACTTATAAGGACGTTGTCGATAAAAACGTCGGCAAATCCGTTTACGCCGATCAGGCGGACAGCGTGGTCGTCATCAACGCGAACATCGCGAACGACGCAGAACTCGTCGCTTTGGCGAAAACGTTCATCGCGTATTGTTACACGGACGAATCCCTTCGCGAATTCACCGAGACCACGCGCGTTACGAAAAGCCTTAAATACGACGTCGACGAAAGCGAACTCGACGACTGGGGCAAAGCCGTTCTGACTTACACGAAATCTTCCGATCTTCTGTTGCCGTATTCGAGCAATACGATTTATCTCAACAACAGAGTTCAGCGGTCCATGCACATCGCCAACGACTTCTGGAACGTTAACGGAAAGAACGTTTATTCGTACTGCAAATCGGGAACCGCGGAAGCCTATTTCAGGGAATATATGACCAGAACGAAAAAATCCTGAAAAAACGAACTTATATCCGACAACCCGACTTCGGATAAAATCGAAATTATCCGGAATCGGGTTATTTCCGGATTTCAATCGCGGAGAAAAAAATGACATCGAAGAAGAAAAAAGAGATATCGGACTTATTGTTTTATCTGTCGCTTATCGCGCTCCCGTTAATTCAATTCGTCATATTTTACGTCGTCGTGAACGCAAATTCGATCGCGCTCGCTTTCAAACGCTACGAATACAACGCGCAGGGGCAATATATCGTCTCGAACGCGTATTTCGAGAATTTTGCGCAGGTTTTAAAAGACCTTTTCACGAAAGAAGAATTAAAATACTGTCTGAGAAATTCCGTGGTGTTCTATCTCGTGACGTTTGCGTCGGGAACGATAGTATCGCTGATTTTCTCTTATTATATTTTTAAGAAAAGGTTGCTCTCGGGAACGTTCAAAACGCTCCTTTATATGCCGTCCATAGTGTCGGTGATGGTAATATCCGTTCTTTACAGATATTTCTGCGAGGACTGTTATCCCGCGATAGTGGAAAAACTGACGAATAAAACCGTTATCGGATATTCCAACGCGAAATACGCTCTCATCGTCTTTTTCAACTTTTTCATTTCGTGCGGGGCGAACATGCTCGTTTACACTGGCAGCATGGCGGGGATTTCCGATTCCGTCATCGAGGCTTCCGAAGTGGACGGGGTTAATTCCCTGCAACAATTCCGGTATATCGTCATTCCGCAGATATATCAGACCTTTTCGTTGTTCGTCGTGACGGGGCTTCTCGTGTTGTTCTCGGGGCAGGCGAATATGTTCAACTTCTTCGGTCTGAAACCGGACGGGCCGGAATATTACACGTTCGGATATTATATGTACGTGGAAATAGCGAAAAACCTTAACGATTACGCGAAATACGCTTATCTTTCGGCTTTCGGGCTTATTATAACCGCGGTCGCGATTCCCGTAATTTTCGCGTCGAGGCATCTGCTCGGGAAATACGGACCTAAGGAAATCTGACGGAGGGAGAAATAATATGAAGACGAAAAAACGAAAATTCGATTTATTTTTCCTTATCACGGGGATTTTCCTTGCCGCGTATTCGCTATTTTTGCTGATACTCATCGTGTGGGGCTTTTTCACGTCCGTAAAGGCGGATCTGGGAAGCGCGAATCTGTTCAGATTCAACAAGGTCGGCTTGCCCGAGGGGTGGCCGTGGCAATGGGAATGGAAAAATTACTACGTGGTTAAGGACTATATTTACGTCGACACGATCACAAACGGAGTGCCTTATCGCATAAATATGCTCGGCATGGCGATCAATTCCGTTTTTTACGCGGTGGGCGGATCGCTCGTCGCCGTCGCCGTGCCTGCGATAGTCGCTTACGCTTCGAGCAAAACCGATTATAAATTCAACGTCGTTCTCGACGTCATCTGCCTTGCGTGCATGGCAATTCCGATAGTGGGCAATCAGCCGTCGAACATTCAGGTTCTTAAAACCCTTAATCTTTACGACACGATGATAGGATTTTATATTCAGAAAGCGCACTTTCTGACGACTTATTATCTTATCATGAAAGCGGCGTTCGGATCGGTATCCAAGGCGTTTTCGGAGGCGGCGCAGGTTGAGGGCGCGGGGAATTACACGATAATGTTCCGTATAGTTTTCCCGATGGTATCGAAGATATTCACGACTTTGTGCCTGATAGAGTTCATAAATCTCTGGAACGATTATACTTACCCTCTGATATACCTCGGATCGTATCCCACGCTCGCTTACGGTATATTCTATCTCGTGTTCGAAAACGGAGAGAACAGAATAAGAACCACGCCGATGAGAATGGCGGGAAGTTTCATTCTGTTTACTCCCGTACTTATCGTGTTTCTCGTTTTCAAGGACAGACTTATGCAGAATCTTTCTATGGGAGGAGTTAAAGAATGACAATCGTCAGAAAAAGATCGCTCATAATAATCGCGGCGGTGTGTATGCTTTTAAGCCTTTTAACCGCGATCGCGATCGATACTCGAGCCGCCGAAACCGACGAGTTCGTCTTTTCGGGAACGCTGGAGCCGAAATATAAATACGGCGAAACGGTGGAAATCCCCTCCGCCGTTTATAACGGAAAAGCGGTGAATTTCGTCGTTACGCTTCCGGACGGAACTTCCACGGACAGATCGCCAGTAAAACTCACGAAAACAGGCGTTTACACCGTAGATTACGTCGCCGAAAGCCAGAATAAATATATAAAGAAAACCCTTTCGTTTTCGGTTTACAGCCGGATGTTTTCCGTGAAAGGCAACGGCTACACGGAATATAAAACGACGAGCGCAGGCGTCGGCGGCCTTTACGCCCGTCTCGAAAAGGGCGACTCGATCGTTTATAACGACGTAATCGATCTCAAGAATTATCGGGACGGGCAGTTGCTCTTCAAAATGGGCGTGCCTTCTTCCTCGGCGGGGGAGGCGGATATCGAGGGCTTCGAAGTCACGCTTTCCGATATTTACGACGAATCGAAATATATAACTTACAGATTCAAAAAATTCAAGGACGGCGGACAGTGGGAAACGGTGGTTTCCTATTACGACGTAGGCTTCGGTTCGCTGTATGCGGGGCTGGAGGAATCGGATTCGGGGCAGTTTTCTTACCCCGACGCAGACGGAAATCAGAAACGTTACAAGGCGTATATCAACAGCGAGAAATACGGCGCGCACAGTTCGATAAGCATGACGGGCGGCACGGCGGAAAATCCGTTCGACGGAACGAAACTTTTCGGCGTGACCTACGATATCGATTCGGGGCTTGCTTACGTAAAACTCTGCGATAACGGAAAGGTTAATTATCCCGTTCTCGTTTCCGATCTCACCAACGAAAATATTTACGGCGAGAAATTCGGCGGCTTCGCCGACGGAAAAGTCAGGCTCACCGTAACGCCTACGAACTTTCTTAAAAACGACTGTATGTTCTTCTTTGCGGAGGCGGGCGGAACCGCCGTCACCGCGGATAACTGGGATAAACTCGACACCGAAAACGCGCCTGTTATAAGCGTGGACGCGGGCGAATATTCCGCGGATGAAGTTCCCGCTTCGAGAAAGGGGGCTTCTTACAGGATTTTCGACGCCGAGGCTTACGACCTTCTCGACGGGCAAATCGATTGCGACGTAAGGGTATATTACGGTTATTCCGATCGCGATAAAATCCGTATCAACGTTACGGATAACGCGTTCAGAACGGATTATGAGGGCGAATATACGATAGAATATTCGGCGACCAATTCGATCGGCAACAAGTCCGTCGTTACGGTGAAAGTAAACTGCGTGGATCTCAAAGACGAAATAAGACTTTCGCTTAAGGGCGAGCGCGGTTACGAAGCCGTGAACGCGGGCGACACCGTTAAACTCTTCGACGGTTACGAGATTGAAAATTCTCTCGGCAACACCGTACTTAACGTAGAATGCAGGCTCGACGGCGGCGACGTCACGTATACGCCCGACGGGAATAACTCGTTCGTTCCTTATTACGCCGGCGTTTACACGATAAGATATACCTATTCAGACTTCGCGACGAGCGGTTACGTCGAGAAAAAACTGACGGTGAACAAGGCGGACGTCGTATATTACGAAACGCTCGGGCAACTGCCGTCGTATCTCGTTAAAAACGGGCGGTACGACCTCGGTTTCGTAAAGGCTTATTCGGCGGCTTCGGGCAAGCCCGTCGAGGTCCCCGTGAAAGCGTTCGTTAAAAACGACGGCGCGGCGGAAACGGAAATAAGCGGAGAATACGCGGTTACGGCGGATTCCGAGGTCGAACTTATATTCAGGGCGGACGTGAATTTCGAAGCCGAGGCTCTGACCGTGAAAAGATCGGTTATAGATATCGGTCTCGGCGGAGATCTGGATAAATCGCGTCTGTTTGTTCCCGAAACCGAAGGAATTTCCTTCGAGGCGACGAACTCGTCGATAAACTGCCTGTTCGACGGAACGGAAAGCGACGCGCGCTTCGTCTTTGCCAACACCCTTGCGAGACATTCTTTCAAATTCGCGTTCGCGCCATGTCCGACGGACGGCGAATATACTCCGTTCGAACGGTTTAATCTCTATCTTTGCGATTATACCGACGCGGACAAAAAAGTGAAGATTTCCTTCTTCCGAAAAAGCGACGGCTGGTATCTGAGCGTGAACGGCGAAAAAACGCTCAGGGTTGCCGGCAGTTGGGGTTCGTCCGGCGATACGGTGACGATAGATTACGATATTTCGGGCGGAAAACTCGCCGCGGCGGGCAATTCCGTTTCGGTGGAGAGTTATGACGGAAATTCCGGAAAGATTTCCTTCGATAAGGGAATAACGCTCGTCGGCGAGATAATCGGCGCGGACGTTTGCGACGGCATTTCCTTCTTCGAACTTAACGGACAGACGCTTTCCGACAATAAATACGACTATATCGCGCCGCAGACAGACACGACGAGATGCGACTGCTTCGGGGAAAAAGATATAAATTCCGTCGTTTCCGTCGGCGATTTCTTCGCGAGCGACGTCATTTCTCCTTACAGCAGCGTAGTTTATTCGGTCAAAGGCCCCGACGGAAAGTTCGTAACTTCTAACGAGGGCGCGGAACTTAACGGGATAAGCGGCGACGAGATAAACACGTTCGTTCTGAACGGTTACGGATATTATTACGTGACCGTTTCCTCGGACGACCATAACGGCAACGCCGACAGCGTTTCTTACAGAATAATCGTCACCGATTACACGCCGCCCGTTATCGCCCTTACGGATAAGATTACGACGGGCAAAGCGGGTTCGGAGATCAGATTCGCGAAGTACGGCGTGGAAAACGACAAAGGCGGACACACGACGTTTATAACGGTCCTCGATCCGACGGGTACGATTACCTATTACGGCGAACAGACGAGTTTCACGCCCGCGAAAAAAGGCGTTTACGTCGTCACCGTTTCGGTTATCGACAAAAACAACAACCTCGCCGAGGAATCCTATACCGTAACGGTATCGTAAAGGAGACATTATGAAAAAGATAATATCGTTGATTATATGCGCCGTTATGATGTTTGCCGCGTTCGCTTCATGCGGCAAAGGCGGCGGAGACGACAATGAATCCTCTTCGGCGAAAACCGATTTTGCCGGTACGGGCAACTATATTTTCAAGGACGGAAAAACGAACTATAAAATCGTGATTCCGAAAGAAAGCACGGAAAACGAAAAATTCGCGTCAACCGAACTCACGGGGATTCTCGCGGAGGCGACGGGCGTTAAACTCGAAGTGGAAACCGACGAAGGTAAGACCTTCGCGGAAAATTCCGAATATATTTCGATCGGCAACACCTCGCTTCTCGGCGAATCGGGAATAGAAATAAGCGACGACGCCAAGGGCATAAACGCTTTCCAGATTTCGAGAGCGGGCAAATCCCTTTTTCTCATCGGCGGAAAGGAATACGGAGTGGTTTATTCGGTATACGAATTTCTGAACGACGCGGTTAATTTCGAGCAGTATTACACCGATTGTTACACGCTCGACACCTCGGTTATCGATCTCGAACTCAAAGATTACAGTCTCGTCTGCAAGCCCGATATTCTCCGCACCATGGGTACGGCGGGATTTATGGCGTCGAACAAAACGATCGCGACGAGAATGCGTTCGCCTTATAACTACACGGACGTTTACGCGACCGACGACGAAATTCCGTTCGCTCACTCTTCGCTTTTATATCTTCCGATCGAGAAATATTACGACGATCATCCGTCGTGGTACAGCGACGACAAATCTCAACTCTGCTGGACGGCTCACGGAAACGCCGAAGAAATGAAGGCTATGCTCGAGGCGTTTACCGAGAGGCTTAAAAAACTCATCATATACGTTCACGGCAAAGATATTCACGAGTACGATTTGTCCAATATGGATACTCCCACGGCGTGTACCTGCAAGGATTGCACAGCCGCGCTCGGAAAATACAAATCCAACGCGGGAGCCTATATAATATTCGCGAACAAGGCAAGCGAAATGATTTTCGACTGGATGAAAAACGATTCCGAGGGGCAGAAGTATTACGATGAGGATTTCAAAATCAAGATAATGGCTTATCACAAGTTCGAATCCGCTCCCGTCGTTTACGACGACGCGGCGGAGACATATAAGCCCGCAAGCGCCGACGTCGTTTTGGGCGATCACGTAACGGTGATGATCGCGCCCATTTACACGAACTTCGTTCAGTCGATTTACAGCGAAAAAAATATTTCTTA
The DNA here is from genome assembly GCA_963650905.1 of Subdoligranulum sp. APC924/74. Taxonomy (GTDB): domain Bacteria; phylum Bacillota; class Clostridia; order Christensenellales; family Borkfalkiaceae; genus UBA10281. The sequence continues at coordinate 6,333 of CAVJNC010000033.1, read as the reverse complement.
TTACAGGGTGATCGAGGGCTGGAAAGCCGTTTCGTCCGGCAATATGGACTTCTGGCTTTACTGCACGAACTTCAAATATTATATGTTGCCCTACGATTCGTTCAACAATATGATCGAGTACAGGCAGGTTTTAAAGGACGCGGGCGCGTTGTCGTTCAACGATCAGACTCAGAACGGAAACTACGGCGGTATGTCCGGATGGCATATTTTAAAGGCGTATCTTTCCTCGAAACTCTCTTACGACACGAGCCTCGACATGAACGAACTCACCGATAATTTCTTCAACGCTTATTTCGACGTCGCGGCGGACGATATGAAGGATTTCTATTACAGTTGGAGAAGATTCTCGCTTTATCAACAGAACGTTCTCGGCGCGTATACGACTCCGAGTTCGATTTACTTCGAGGCGTTGAATAAAAAATATTGGCCGAAGAGCGTGCTTGACGGATGGTATGCTTCGGCGACGGCCGCGCTTGAAAAAATCGAGGTTTACAAGACGACCGATACCGATAAATACGCCACGCTTTATAAGCATATCGTCTGTGAAAGAGCCTCGATAGAATATCTTTATTTAATGCTTTATTCGTCCGAACTCGGCAGTCGTAAGGACCTGATAAAAGCAAACTTTATCGAAGCCGTTTATCTGAATAACATCAACGCTTCCCGCGAGAACGGTTCGATAAACGACCTTATAAACTCGTTATAAGGGGGCGAATATGAAAGAATTCACGATTAAAAACCGGAAAATATTATTGATATCGATAATCGCGGCGGCGTTGCTCGCTCTGGCGGGCGTCGCGATAGGTTTCGCGGTGGCGGGTTGTTCGTCGTCGGAAGAAGAATCGGGCGCGTCGGTCACGATAACGCTCGATAAAAAACTCGTCGCGCTCGAAAAATACGAATCCTATACTTTCGACGTTAACGTAAGCGGAACGACGGACGAGGTTACGTGGTCGATCACCGACGGAACCGTGGCGAAAATCGAAAACGGCACGCTCACCGCGCTTAAAGAGGGAAACGCGGTCGTCACCGCCGAGGTTAAGGGCGAAACCGCAAGATGTCAGGTGAACGTCAGCGATAACGGTCTTGTTCTGAATATCGTTACCAACGTCGGAAACGAAAAACTCAACATTCTCGCGGGCGACGCGTTCGATCTCGCATACGTTGCGAAATACAACAACGCAACCGTCGACGCGAAAATTTCCGTTTTCGTTTCGGACGGCGAAATCGCTTCGATAACCGACGGAAGAATAGTCGGCAAAAAAGCGGGAACTACGCAGATAGTTTTAAAGGCGGAATGGAACGGCATAAAAGCCGTCGACGTTCTCGATCTGAGCGTCGTCGACAATATCGTGGCGGACTACGAAAACGGCTCGCGTATCGATATCTTTAACGACGAGAGAGCGGGCAAAACGACCGAAACTCTTTCTCCGCGTATTTTCGAAAACGGCGAAAGGCTCGGGGACGGAGAATTCGAAGTTTCCGGCGCGGAATACGACGAAAAGATAATAAGTTTCGATAAAGAAACGCTCGTCGTCAGGGGGCTTGCCAAAGGCGTGACCGAACTCGAAATCGTTTACAAATCGAAACTTACGAATCATGCCGTCGCTTCCGCGGTCGAAGTGGAGGTGGGGCTTTACACCGAAGACAAATCCGGTTCGATAAGTATCGGAAACGTTTATATCGACGAAGGCTCGTTCGGAATCGATCCGAAAAAGGTTTTCGACGGCGCGGAGACGGGATCCGACGGACTTTCCGTGCTTACGGTAACCGACGTGACCGTGACCGATTCGCGCGTTAAAATCCCCGTCGCGGACAACGTCGTCGACACGTCCTCGTTCGTTGCGGGAGGCATAATCGGCGAGAGGCGTTGGGAAATTCAATGCGAAAAGTATTCTTATATCGTAAAAGCGAACGTGCGCGAATACGACGAATATAAATGCCTTGTCGGCGAATACGTTTCCGCGGAAAACGATTATAAATACGTTCTGAAAAACGAAAACGACGAGCGGAAAATCGAAATATACGACGTTTCCTCGGGCGGTATCGTCGCGAAAGGTACTTTCTCCGTTCTCAGCGACGGCAAAAACAGCGGAAGAATAAGAGTCCAACTCGATTCCGGGTTCAAAGGAACAACATGGATCGACGGATTGTACATGAACCGCGAACCGACGAGATTATCGTTGAAACTCGACGGAAAATACGTCGATTTATATTCGCTCGCGGTCGGACCTTACGCGAAAGCGGCGGACGTCTATTCCTGCGATAACTGGCTCGTCGATATCAGGCTTAACGAGGACAAAACGTGCGAATTCGACGCGGGGAACAACGCCGGACTGAACCGGACGGGTACTTACGTTCTTAGGCCTACGTCGCTCGACGGCGGAACGATTGAAATGACGTTTAAAACCGCGGTTGTCGGCGTGACCTCTTTCTCGGGGAAATACTCGACGGACGGGCATAAATACACCTTCGGAATAAAGGCGAACGGAAATACTTATTACTTCGTTCAGGAGGGCGAAATTCCGCAGGACGACCCGGTTATGACGGCTTTCGGCGGCGGGTATTCTTCGGTCGGAACGAAGGCGGACGGAACAAGCGGCGGCTGGATTTCGTTCTATTTCGGAACGGACGGTACGATGTATTTCGACGCGGATTATGTGGACAGAGGCGCCACGACGATTGCGACGACGGGAACTTATACCCTCGAAGGCGATAAAAACGGCGGAAAAATAACTTTCGACATAGCAAAGGAATATTGCGGTTACAAGCATTTCGAAGGAACTTACAAATTCGACGAAAAGAGCGGAAAATACACGTTCGGAACGTACGTTTACGGCTCGGGATACGAAACTATAAAATTTACTCAGAACTGACGGGCTTTGCGGGCGAAAATCGGTTTCAACGCGATTTTCGCCCGCGCTTACGGGAAAGGAATCAATGAATATATTACTATCACAATGGACCTTAAAAGAAGCGGACGGATCTCTGTCGGTACCTGTCACGGTACCGGGGGACATAACGGACGACCTATATAAAGCGGGCGTTATCGACGATCCGTTTTTCGGCTTCAATCATCTTACTCTCAAAGACCGGTTAAACAGAGATTATATCTACACGACCGAATTTTTCATCGACGAACCGCCTTGCGGAGAGGACGTTTTTCTCGCCTTCGACGGGATAGATTTGTTCGCGGATATATATCTCAACGGAGTTCTTCTCGGAAAAACCGGGAATATGTTTAAAAAATACGTTTACGACGTCGGAAAAACGATCCGCAAAGGCAAAAACGTCGTGGAAGTTTTTATGCGTTCCACGACGAAATATATGGAAACGCTGGACACCAAGGACTATTTCGGGGTTTTCAACGTTCAGAGAATTCTTCTCCGCAAGGAGCAGTGTTGTTTCGGTTGGGACTGGTCGCCGAATATCCCGGGGTACGGAATCTGGCAGGAAGTCCGCTTATATACCGAAAACAAATGCAGAATCACCGACGTGAGTTATACGGCGAACGCCGACGGCGAAGCCGTGTTTTTCATAGAGATAAACTATTCCGTCCGCTCTTATTACGATAACGACGGGAATTTTATAGAAGTAAAAAAAGAACACGAAGATTTTATCCGCGTTTCGCTTACCGAAAATCCGGACGACGATTTCGGTCACGCCGCGGTGAAGCAGATTCCCGTCGGCGGAAGCAAAAGTTTTATAGGGTTTTCTAAAAAGAACGCCGAACTCTGGTGGCCCGCGGGTTACGGAGAGCATCCGCTTTACGCGTATAAAGCGGAACTTATCCGCGACGGACGGGTTATTTCCGAAAAATCGGGCAGAATGGCTTATCGCGAAGTTTCTCTCGAACAACGCCCCGTAAGCGACGGAATTTTAAGTTATCAACTTAAAATCAACGGCGAACCCGTTTATATGAAGGGTTCGAACTGGGTGCCGGTCGATTGCTTCACGGGGCGGATTGCGGACGAAAAATATAAAAGGCTCGTTTCGCAGGCGGCGGAAGCGAACGTAAACACTCTTCGCGTCTGGGGCGGCGGAATTTACGAAAAAGACGTTTTTTACGATCTGTGCGACGAAAACGGAATAATGGTCTGGCAGGACCTGATGTTCGCGTGCGCCGACATCCCCGAGGATAACGAAGAATGGGTTAAAAACGCAAGCGAGGAAATCGAATATCAGGTTAAACGCCTCCGCAATCATCCGTCGCTCGTATATTGGTGCGGCGGCAACGAAAAAACGGGTTCCACGGGCGCGAAAATCGTTCGCGGAGACTGGTTCGTGAACGTTATTCTGCGCGGAATCGTCGGCAATCTCGACAGTACGAGGCCTTTCGCAAAGCAAAGCCCTTGTTCGCTTACGGACGTCGCCAACGACCTTTCGTCCGGCGAGAGCCATAAAAATTCGTTCGAACTTACCATTAAAGACGGATTCGGAAAATACAGAGAGAACGTGGCGCGGAACACCGTTCCGTTCATCTCCGAGTCCGCGCTTATGGGGCCGCACGGCAGGCAGACGTTCGAAAAGATATTTCCTAAGGACAAACTCTGGCCGATAAACGATATGTGGAGAGACAGGCTCATGGAAAATCCTTACGCCGCGATACGTTTGTCGTTTGCCGATCTCGAATATAAATTCGCTTCTGAATTATACGGAACTCCCGCGGATCTCGACGATTTCATCGCCAAGGGAATGCTTATGCACGCTCAGTCGCTTCAGTGCGAATGCGAGTATCAGAGAGCGGGAAAGGGCGTTACGTCGGGATTTCTGAACTGGATGTATTCCGAAGTGTGGCCGTCCGGCACGTGGTCGGTCGTTGATTATTACACCGAGCCGAAAGCCGCTTATTATCAGATGAAACGCTCCTACGCGCCCGTTTTGATGTCGTTTTTCTATCGGAAGGACGGGCAAACCGTTCTGTTCGGGGTGAACGATACCCGAAGCGAAAAAAAAGTCGCGTTCGAATACGGGCTTAAAAACATTCGGGACGGTAAAATTCTGTGGAAAAAGAACGACGAAATCGTTTTGTCGAAAACCGGCGCGTACAGGCTCGGGCTTACGGACGATACGGGAAATAAGGACGCGTATTTATACGTCGCTTATTCGTATGACGGAAAGAAAACGACCACGCTTTATTCCCCATGTTTCTGGTCGGGAGCCAAGTTCGAAAGCGATTACGCGGTCGAAAAAAAGCAACTTTCCCGAAACCGCATAGCCGTCACGGTTAAGGCGAACAAATTCGCCAAGTCGGTTTTCGTAAATATGCCGGACAACTATAAACGCGATTATTCGGATAATTATTTCGACGTGGAAGCGGGCGATGAAAAAACGGTCGTAATTTCGTCTGCGGAAGAAATTCGTGCCGAAGACGTCGTCGTAACGGACCTCGGTTCAAAAAAATGAGAGAAGACTATAAAAACTGTAAAATCAACGATATATATTTCAACGAAACCGAAAAGGGCGTGACGTGTACGATCGATCAGACGGGCGTATGCGCGACGTACCCTTTGACGGAGGCTTCATTCGAGCCGAAAGCCGAGGTTTTGCTTATGGACCTCGACGGAACGACGGTGAAATCCGAGGAGTTCTGGATTTATCTTATACAGAAAACCATCCGGACCGTTACGAAAAATCCGGACTTTACTTTTTCGGACGAGGATATCCCTCACGTTTCCGGTTTCAGCACCGTGGAGCATCTGGCTTACGCGATAAACAAATATAACGCGCCTTGCGATATGGCTACGGCAAACGCCGCTTATCACGCCATAGCCGAACGGGAACTTAAAGAGATTCTCGGGGGCGGGGGCAACGTTTCGGCGTTTAAACCGCGTGACGGATTGAAGGATTTCCTTCTTTCCGTGAAGAGCAAAGGGATAAAGATAGGGCTTGTAACGAGCGGACTCGATTATAAAGCGATACCCGAGATCGTTTCCGCGTTCCGCCTGCTCGGAATGGGCGATCCGACGGAGTTTTACGACGCCGTGATAACCGGCGGAAAACGCAAAATAAAAGGGCAATACGGCACTCTGGGCGAACTTTCGTCCAAACCGCACCCGTGGCTGTATAGCGAAATAGGCTTTATGCTCGGCGGAAAGGAAAAGAGCAAAACCGTCGTTCTGGAGGATTCGGCTTCGGGCGTTCTTGCCGCGAGGCTCGCGGGCTACGGAACGATCGGGTTTTCGGACGGAAATATTCTCAGAAGCAATATGCAGTCGTTCTGTCTGGAAATCACGGACTCTTTAGCGCGCGCGGAAGAACTGATCGCGGGCAACGTTTAAACTACTTAAAAGGAAAAACAATGAGAACTATTCATCTTATCTGCAACGCGCA
>CAVJNC010000032.1:0-18496 GCA_963650905.1 Subdoligranulum sp. APC924/74 | reverse complement strand
GATTATCTTCGAGCCATCCGATATCGAAATCTTCCCAGAACGTCGTCGCGCCGAGATCGAGCATCGCGCCGTAATATTCTTTTATGACCGACAAAGCGAACTCGCCTTCGCCCGCCACACGCAACGCTTCGATTATCGCAAAACTCATAAAACACGTCATACCGTTCGCGCCGCCCTTGCATAAAAGCGGCTTCGCTTCGTCTGCGGGAATCTTCTCCGCCAACACGCCCAGAGCGGTAACCTGCTTGAATTCCGAAGGCGCGTAATTATACCGGTAGAGGTTTTTTATAACGTTGTCTGCTTTTTTACCGTCTCCGCCAAAACGAGCGAGAAGTTTTTTGGCGCATTTCATCGCGTACAAAACAAGATAACGCCAACCGGTTTCGCTGTCTTTATGGCCGTTCGTCGGCCAATCGATAAAGAATTCGTTGGCGCGGAAATATTTCAATTTATTGTTTTTATACGAAACCTCTCCGTTTTCGCCGATAATCACGGAAAAATCGTCTGCAATTTTATCGACGTAAGAAATCACGCTTTTCACATACTCTTCGTTGCGCGACAAATCGAAATATTTTTCAAGGCAGATAATCCACCACGCCGAATAGGACGGAATGTCGTTCACCCAATGCCCGTCGAAACACTTCACACAGTCGAGAACCTTTTCGAATTGCGGAATATCTCCGTAAAGCGCGTATGCTCCTATGAGTTCGGGATAAAAATCGCCTATCCAGGATACCCTGTCGCGCTTTACGCCGTCCCAGACATCGTCTCCGCGCACGCACAATGCAAGCGTCCTTCCGGCGGTTTTATATATTTCGTTCAATCGCTCGTCCGAACAGGAAAATCCGCCCTTTACGGCAAGTCCGTTTTCGCCCGCCTCCGCATAAATCGAAATTAAATTTATCGGTTCTTCGCCTTCGTTATCTATCCTTGCAAAACGGAAACCGCTTTCGCTCGCGGAAATCTCCCCGCAGGAAACGACCGGATATACGCAATCTCTCAAAGAGTGATAATTACCGGCATTCTTCTCGCCTGCTTCGGCGCAGGTTTCATAAACCGACTCGCCGAGCCGCACGCGGACAGTCGCGGTCGCGTCGTTCCACCCGAAAGCAAGATAAAGCCTTCCGCACAACTCTTTGCCGAAATCGATTATTATGTATCCGTTTTTTTCAATCCCGCAGGTCGGGCATAAAAAGGGATGCGTTTTCTTTTTCGCGTTTTCTATTAAGATTTCCGCGTCCGTCACGCCGTCCGCTTTTATTATTTTTGTAAAATTCGTTCTTTTCATTTAAGTTCTTTCGCTTTATGCGCTTTCGCTCCGACGACAACCGGCTTACTCTTTAATCCATTTTATTTCCATGGGTTTAAGGTCGATAATCGACTTATTGCCCGACTTATCGTAAAATTCGGTCGTTTGTTTTTCGTTACTATTGTTTACGATCGCGTACTTTCCGCTCGCTTCGTAATAGTTACATTCGGTGTTCACGTTCGACGAATAACAAACGTTTAGCGGTTTATTCGCCGCCCAGCACATCGCCTTATATAAAAGCCGCGAATTCTCGAAACTATAGGGCAAGCCCGTAATGTAAAAACTTCTGCCCTTGCCGTATTCGTTTATTGCCGTTTTCACTTCGCCGACGTTCACGTTGCGTTTGAAACGGTCGGAGAAAGTTATGTCGAGAACTTTCGTTCCGCCCAAAGCGTAAATATTCTTTTTATCTTCGCCGTAGTCGATTTTTCCAAGTCCTTCGGTGAGTTCGTGCGACACTTTTTTGATATTGTATTTATCGTTGGAAAGGGTGAAACCGATTTCTTCGTCCACGCCTAAAACGTCGGCGAGTTGGAAAAATCTCCCGTGAGCGCAAACCGCGGTCGGCTCGCCTATACCTATAAACCCTCCGCCGTTATACACGAATTTTCTTATAGCCGTCTGCAACTTTTCGTCGAGCCAAACTCTTCCGCCCGAAAACGCCGTATATGCGTCGCCCGCGTTGATAAGTACGTCTATAGATCGATTAACGCCGTTTTTCACGTCGTCAAAGGACAAAAATTCGATATCCACGGGCAAGCCCGAAATCGCCTCTAAAATACCTTGATAAGAATAAATCTGCTGATACCAGAGTTCGTGTGCCACCATATGGCTCATCCAACTTCTCTTCTTTCCCCACGCGTTGAGCAGACCGACTTTCAGGCGGCAATACGGCTTTTTATTATCGATTGCGTCGTAAATCGTTCTGAATTCGTCGGCAATCTCCGCGACCCTGTCCACGAACTTCGGGAACTTCGCCGCAAGCGACAAATATCCGCCGAAACCCATTCTATCGATAGGTTTGCGCATGATCGCGCGGCGCGCCGTAAGCCAATTTTTGTTGAGTTCGGCGACCGCGTTTTCCTCGTTCCCGTCGAAGAACGTATCGGGGAAAAAGTACGGCAAAAATCTGCCCTCGTGATATTTTACGTGCGGAATTTCGGATAACATTCTGACCGTAACGCCGCCGCCGACGCTGCCCACCACCGCGTCGAGATTCATATCTTTGAAATGTTCGCCGTAAGGCTCGGAGCCGATCCAGTCGTCGCCTAAAAACATCATGGCGTCTTTGCCGTAAGAATGACAAATATCTACGAGTTCGCCTATCGTTTTGCTTACGAACCGCTCCACGAAATCCATATATTTAAGGAATTTTTCGGTCGGATTTCTGAAACAGTTATTATAATAACCGCTGTCAACGAAATCTTCGGCATAGAGATGAATTCCGCTTTCTTTCTCGAAATCTTCCATCAGAACGGGGTTAGCCGTCTGCGCGTAACCAAACCACTCGACCTGTCTTTCCTTGCCAAGGTCGTTGAAAATAAGGGTGAATTGATACAAAAACGTGGTAAAACGAACGACGCTCGTTTCGGGATTTTCCTCGCACCACTTTTTCATGTGTTCGACCACGTATTTTTTAGTCTCGGGGAAAGCGGGATCGTAAGTGAGTTGTTTTTCGCACGTCCATTCGTTCGTGAGATAGTTATAAATCTGCACGGGGTGCCACGTAACGCGGGCGAGAAAAGTCACCGTATACTCGTGAAAAGGCGTAGCATTTTCAATCGTAACTATGCCGTTAATCGAGTTATAGCCCCACTTTTCGTGTTTGATGCCCGTCGTTCTGTCGTAAACTTCCCAAAGGTCGATATAGGCGTAATCGGGATCGAACTCGTCTTTTAAAAAGCCTTTCATGATCTCGATTCCGAGCGTTTCGCCCGTCGCCAAGTTACGGTTCGAAAGCAGGAAAATCCTCTGCGCTTCCTCGGGGTGTTTACGCGCCCAATCGTTATCGCCGCGAACAACGAAATAAGTGTTATAAACTTTGCCGAACTGCCCCGCGTTTTTCGGAAGGCGGGTTCCGTCGCAATCGCGAACGGCGTCCGCGCCCCATTTTTCCGCTATAATCTTGGTCCCTTCCACGAAACTCTCGTCCGTAGGTATCGTAAATCTTCCTTTATTCATTTTCCTTTTCATCTTTTAAAAGTAAATAAGAAACGCCGGATAAAAAGACGTTTCTTATTATTTCGGCCGCAGGTAACCGCGTTACTTACACGCTATAACGTCCGTCATGAAGAACGTCGTTCCGTCAAACTCTTCGCTGTCCAGACCGAAGTAGAAATGCGCGCATCCGGAGAACGTTTCCGCAGAAAACTCCACGTCCGTCCATTCTCCCGCCGCCAAAGCGACGATATCGCTGTTTACTCTCCAATTCCCGTCGTCGATCAGAGCAAAAGCAACGCCGACGTTAAGCGGATTATATATGCTGAATTTCACTGTTTTATATTTGCCGAGTTCATAACCCGATATATCGTATTTTGCATAGATAACGTTCTGCGTGCCGGTACGTTTTTCTATATTTATCGCAAGGACGTCGCCTTTAACGCCGTCCGTCGTGCGGGATATACTGCCCGTCCACTTATAAGCCGACATATAATCGTCGATCGTAATCATATCGAGCGCGCTTGCCTCGGACATTTTTATGATCGTCCTCTGCGGAAGAGCGTTGAGTTTTTCTTCGCACGCGAACAGTTTTGCCGCGTCGACCTTTTTCTTGCCGGAATAGGAGAGTTTGTCGTATTCTTTTCTCGCCTCCACAACCTTAACGCCGTCCGCGTCCGTGAGTTTATCGGCGTCGGGAAGTTCGTCGATTTTTTCCTGCGCTATGACGGGAGAATAACAGTAAACGTCGTCAAAATAAATTCTGTCGCCGCTGCTGCACCCGACGATTACGAACTGCCCCGCGCTTACGAAGTCTTTTGCCGAAATCTTCACTTCCGACCACTTGCCGCTGCCGAGCGAAAACGGACCGCACACGGTTTTCATCCAGCCGTAATCGATAAAGTACAATTCCATACCGTGATCCGTAGGATTATAAACGTTCCAGACTATATAATCGTAATCCGAGGACACGGTCCCGTCGTAAGTGATATACGCGCGATACGTGTTGAGCGTAATTTTATCGTCCGTTGCGACGCGCGTGACGTTCGCGACCAACTTCTTGGAGCCAAGCACGCTCTCGACGCTGAAATTTACGTTGTTATCCCAGAACCCGGAATTGAAACCGAAGTTATAAACCGTGGAAAGATCGTCGAACTCGAACAACGTGTGTCTGTATTTCAAAAACTTCGCCTTGTTGGCGTTGACGAGTTTCTTTTGCGCGCTCGTGAGCGACTTTACGGATTTAAGTCCGAGATATTTATCATAAAGATCGCCTATAATCAGATAATCCGATTCTTCCGCCGTTCCGTTCCCGAGTTTCGTCACGCTGTTTATGAATATCTCCGAAACTTTTTCCGCCCGCGCGACTATATCGTCATACACGCTTGAATTTTTCTCTTTTAAAATATCCTGCTTATAACCGTACATGCTCTCATACAAAGAAACGTAATAAAACGCTTCTCTTATGTTCTGCGCGGTTATGTCGTCCGCTTTCACGATATAGTCGTTATAGAACAACGTTTCCGCGTAATCATTATCGGCTATCCTCGTCAGAAGCATATTCGATATCGTAACGTTCGCGCTGCCGTCGAACGTTATATAAGACAGATTCTCGTATTCTTCCTTGGACAATACAACGATCGTCAAAGCCGCGCCGAGATGCGCGGAGGTTATTTTTTGATCGTTCGCGTCATAGAAAGTTGCGTCCACGTTAACGTCCGCCGACATTCCGAAAGAAACGTTCTGAGCGATATTTATCGTTTCAACGGTTTTTTGCGGCGTGATTTTCGCCGTTTTATCCGCCGCCTCGACGGAGAACTTTTCGCCGTTTTTCGTCAATCTCGCGCCGCCCGCGGCTTCGTAACAGTTTCCGCCGAGAACGTAAGCCGCCACGTCGCTCCTCGAGAGAGCGTTCGCCGTTATAGACGAAATAATCGCTTCGACGGATTTTTCCGATTCGCCCGCGTCGCCGATTTTAATCGTTAAATAGTTGTCCGTTTCGCTTAAATCCGAAACGATCGTTTCGGCTGCGCCGACGCTATTTGCGGCGACGATGAATTCGTTATCGCTGTCGTTGAAAGACATCGTTACCGGCTCGTCGGAATTGTTTTTCAGAGTAAACGTCAGATAATCGTAATTGCTTATAACGATCGAAGCGATTTCGAACGGAATTTTATAAATTCCCGTTTGTCCGAACGTGAATTTCGTTCCGTTTAAATTGTCGGTGACTTTCTCGTTATAAGCGTATTTCACGCCGTCCGTTTCGGCAAGTTGCAGAACGCCGTATGCTTCGGAAAGGGATATTATATCGATTTTTTGCGAAGTGCCTTCCCAACTTTTAATTTCGATGAACGAAGATACCTGACTTGTAAACTTATCGTAATACGCTTCGACTGCCGAACGGCATGCGTCCCCCAACTTATTATAATTGTCGTAAGCGTCGAGAAGCGCGTCCGCCGTCGGAGTTCCCGAATTTTCGATTTCGGTTACTTTGCTCACGAAGGCTTTCGCCGCTTTCTGCTCTTCGGTTTCCTCGGTTTTCGCTAAAGTAACCGTCCAGTCGTCGATATAAAAATCATATTTTTCGCACTGCGGAAATTCGATGCAGACGGCGTAGATATCGTCCGCTCTGAGTGAAGCGAGGGTGGAATCGATTGCCAGTTCCAACTTGCTCGTCCTGCCCTTTTTAACCGTAAACTCTTCGGTGAACAGCACTTCTTTAGCGGAAACGACCGACATTTTAACCTTGACGTTTTTCGTTGCGTTGCTTGCGATCGAAATCGAAGTGGAAGCGAAACGCCCGACGGGTAAGTCGGGATAATCCGACTGACCGAAGAAAAACAACAGGCTCGGACTGTAATCGTCGTCGACTTCGTCCGCTACGGAAAATTTCAGACTGCTTTTGCCGTTTATGACGTGCTTTTCTTCGGAATTTTCGCCGTCGCTGTATATTTCGAGTTTACCGTATATATCGAGAATCTGCCCGGTGTAAATACGGGTTTTATATAAATCCGACGGTTTTTCGAAATCAAGAAGGGTGTAATCGCCGTCCGTGTAAGCAACCGTCGATTCTTCAACGCTTTCCGATCGGCTTTCCCCGCCCTTTTTGCAGGCGCAGAAAACGCTTGCGACACAAATAAAAACAAGAGTTAAAATTAAAAATCTTTTTTTGCTTTTCATAATTAATTTCCCCTTGCGTATTCGACGCGGACGCAGGAAATATCAAGCGTCGCGTCGGCGTTAAGTTCGTATTCGTTATCGTCGCTTAAAACGACGTTTCTGATATAGAAATGCAACTTCCCGCCGTTTGCGAGCGACGCGCCGCCGGAAAGGCCGTATCTCGCAGTCCTCGTTTCCCCTGCGGCTAAATACATGGAACCGAGTTCGTATATCATTCCGTCGGCTTCTAATTTAACGAAAACGTTTACGCCGGAGGACGTTTTGTTCACGACGGACGCGCAAACGCTTTTCGCGTCCTTAACTCCGCCGATTCCGAACGAAACGGACGGCGTGAAACTCATCGATTTGTTGCTTTCCGCGCTCCCGTTGAATTCCTTCGCTTTCAAAGTCGCGCGGACGGTTTGCCCGTTTATCGTATATTCGCTGTCTTCCGTAACCGCGACGTTTTCTTTTGCCAAAGAAACGGCAGAGGTTTTCTGCAATGCAAAGGAAACTTCCGTTTTCCCGCTCTTTACGGTAAGGCTTGCCGCGCCGTTTGTATCGATATTATAAACATAAGCGTTTTCCCCGACTTTTACGCCGCTCATCGCCGCGCCGTTTATCGTGAGAGAAGACGAATGCGCGTAAACGCTCGTTTTCACGCCGTCGTTTTCATACTTTTCGAACAGGAAAATTCCGTCGTCGTTTTTAAGCGCGAGAATACGCTTCGCGAGTTCTTCCCTCGCGGCGTACACGAGAGAATCGTCGGTGTAATAAATCGCGTTATTGAAAAGAGAAAAATACAAATCCTCTACGTAGTCGTTGAAATTAAGCGTTCCGAGGTCGTATTTCGCATAATAATCCGCAAGCAAATCCTCGTATACGCAAAGCATATCGTAATCGTCCATGGAATCGCGATAAGCGACAAGTCTTAACGAAGCGAACGGATATTTGCTGTTGTAGCGCGAACCCGGGTATACGAGATAACCGTCGCCGTCCGCGCCCGACCACCTGTTCGGATCTTCGTAAGGATCGACGTATTTATACCACTCGGAATGATTGAAATCGTCCGATACCGACCAGTAAAGATACCCGCCGATTCCGTAATATTTTTCCATCCAGCCGGAAATCCTCGAACCCAAATTATAATCGTCCAGATGGAAAGTCGGATAAGGATAAGTCGGGCCGACGCAGGTATACGTCCACACCTTGTTGCCCTTTTCCTTAGCCGTCGCCGCGTAATAATCGGTCGCGTAGCCGTCGCCGAACACGCTCAGATACGGGCAGAACGTGGCCGACATGCTCTCCACCCAATCGTCGACGAAACGAACGTTCGTGAAAAGCGATGGTAAATTCAGAATAGAATCGCAGATATGCTCGGCAAATTCTTCGCCGTACTCGCTTTTAATCTCGTTATAGCCGTCTTTTCTGAACGCTTCCGCGGCGTAAGCGAGCATCCGATCCGCTTCGCCGCCCTCGGAAAGTTGAGTTTCCGCGCGCTCTTTTCTCGATTCCACGTCGTCCGCTTCGTCGAGTTCGAAAGGATAGAAATAAGCGTAATCCATATAACAATCTTCGGGCGTGCAGATTTTTGCCAAGCCGAGGATATATTTCACGCATTCTTTCGCCTGTTCCGAGATTTCGTTACCTGCCGTCGCGGAGAAATTCCACGGATATTGATAGGGAATGTAGATAGAATTGTAATTCGGGTTGTCTTTGTTTCTTACTACTTCTTCGAGCCACTCCGCGCCGTATTTGTCGAAATCGTTTCTCTTCAGGTTATGCACGAGGAGGTTTACCTTATAATCGAGGAAAAAGTCGACGTAATTCCGGACCGTTTCCGCGGAATTGTCGTACTCGCTGCGAAGAAGGGTGGACTGATAAAGCACGAACGCCGACTGAAACGACCTTCTGCCCGTATATTCGATATCCCACACGGTTACCGACACGGGAATCTGCGTCGTTTCTCCGTCGATTTTCAGAGCGAAACTGCCCGTGTAGTTTCCCGCTTCCACGCCCGCGGAATCGAACTCGACGTATAACCCCTGATTGTTCCCCGCGGAAATACCGTTTTCTTTGTATTCCCTGGCGGTATCCATGGGAAGCAACATATCGGGAACGTAATCGCCGACTTTATAAACGTCGTTATAATCGCCCTTTTGCGTAACTTTGATATACTTCTGCTGATATACGTCGATGTTTTCCGTCGGGAATTTCTTTTCGCCGTCCGTAAGTTCCGCTTTTTCGAGATAAAATTCGGAAACGTCGGCGTTCGCCGTGATGACGAGTTGCGCGCCCTCCGTTTCGTTTTTCATAAGCGAAACGTTGAGTTTTGCGGCGGAAACGGAGAAATTCTCGTTATAATCGGGAGATTGCCCCACCTTTGCGGTGGCGTAAGTACTCCATATTTCGTATTTTCCCTCGTTTGTTTCGCTGTCCGGATTTTTCCCGCAAGCCGTCCCTTGCAACAAAAACGCAAGAGCCAATGCCGCGGATAGCCCGATTCTGACTGTTTTTCTCATCTTTTTCTCCCGATTTTATTTTATTTTGGAGGAAATCTGCGTCCAGTTGTTTTCCATATAGGACTTGTTCGCCGTAACTACGGACGCCGCCGTCATGCTGCCGTCGTAAAGTTTTTTGATATAATCGGACGCGTCGCCGTTGAACATTTTGAAGTCCACGCCGCCGATCGAGAACATTTTGGACGACGGATTGAAAACGTAAACGGTGTTTCTGTCTATGCTCTGAACGCTTTTCTGGAACGCCGACAACGTTATGTCGTCGTAAGAAGAATTTTTGCTGAGTTCCAGCGGAAGAGTCGCGCCGTTCGTCGCTTTGTAATATTCTTTCATTCCTTTATCGGAATACATATACGTGATAAAACTCTTTATGAGTTCCGTTCTCGGCGAATAGGACGAAGCGGCGAGAATGTGCGCGCCGCCCTGCGAAGAGAAGCGATATTTGCATGCGTCGCGGACGATTTCTATATCGTCGTCGGTAGCGAAATCAGGCTTTTCGGCGATTTTACCGCTGACGTATTTAACGATCGCGGCGAGTTTTTCGTCGTTGCCCTCGGCGTCGTCCGCGTCGTAATAAGAAAGTTTTTCCGAAAGCGCGCTGATTATCGGCGTTTCGATATAATCGATTTCAACGTTCGGGAAAGAAGAACCCTGCTCCAGTTCGATCCACGCGCCGTTCACGCAGAAAACCGCCTGCCCTTTCAGGAACTGCCCCTGCATCGACGTGAAGTTGAGCGACTCGGATTTTTTGTGCTGATATCCGTTTTTGTTGGAAACGAGTTTTTCAACCGCTTCGAACATCTTTCTTTGTCCGTCGTAACTGAAAATATCTTTGGATATGTTGCCGTTCGGATCTTTTCCCTCGAGATATTTCTGAACGTTTTCCGTTCCCTCGTACTGCATAAACCAGGTGAAGATAAAACTGGAATAATATTCGTCGTTCGCGCAATACATAAACGGAGCGGTTTCGGTGTATTTTTCGGATCCCGCGGCTAAATTTTTGATTTTATCGCAGAGCGCGAACAACTGATCGGTCGTCACGGGGACGTCCGCGTCGGTAAGCCCCAGGCCGTTCCACACGTCGACGTTTCTGATAATGCCCATAATGCCTTCCAGCCACGGAAGTCCGTAATATTTTCCGTTTATTTCGTAAGTATTTTTATAAGAGGCGTTGAGTTTGCCGGCGATAGTCGCGCCGCCCTCGCCTTCGAGTTCCGCGTTCACGAGATCGGTTAAATCGAGATAGACGTTGTCGTATTTCTGACCTTTTACGGTAACGCCGCCCTGATAGACCTTCTTCGCCAGATCGCTTCCTCTGTAAAAGAAAATATCGTGCGACGAAGCGAGAGATTCTATTTCTGTGGTAATCGCGGCTACGCCCTCTTTGCCGAATTTTCTAGTAATATCGTATTTATAGCCCGTTTCCTGCGACCACGCGCTCGCTATCGCTTCCAGCCAGTTGAGACCGTAGCCGAGTTGAGCCGCCTCGATATAGAGCGTGTCCGCACTGCCGGATTTATTTCCGCCGCAAGCGGACAGACCGAACATGCTTGCCGAAAGCACGACCGCCGAAACCAGACCGACGATTTTTTTCGTTAACTTATTCATGTATAACTCCTTGTAAAAAAATTCAGATATTCCGCTCGTCGTCGCTAAGGTATTTTACCCGTCGTCGCCGACGATATCCGTTTTTTATCCTTTAAGTCCGCCGATATGCACTTTTTCCATTATCGTGTTCTGGAAGCACCCGAAAAGCACGAGTATCGGTATTACAGATATCAGCACGCCCGCAAAGAACGAAGGTTCGTTGGACGTGTATTTCGCCGTTTCGCCGAAAGCGTAAGCCCCGTAAGAAAGAATCGGGAAACTCGAAAAATACAGCAGGTTCGACGAATAATCGTTCCACGTTCCGATAACGTTCATAACGTAAAGCGCGGTCGCGCTCGGTATGAGCATGGGAAGCATTATTTTTAAATATACCTGCCAATGTCCCGCGCCGTCTATAAAAGCGGCTTCGGCGTATTGCCACGATATCGACTTATAGAACGCGTAAAAATAGAAGAAATTCGCGCCGAACAACGTTACGTTCGTGAGCAGCATAAGGGGCGTATCGATCATTCCGATATCCGATAAAAGTTTATAGGACGCGCCGCTCGAACCGTATATAGGCAATATCGCAAGGAAAAGCCCGAGTTTATAAAGCCACTTCGTGTATTTCGTCTTATAAAAGACCAGCACGTAAGTCACTGTTGCCGTGCAAAA
Source organism: Subdoligranulum sp. APC924/74 (assembly GCA_963650905.1). Classification (GTDB taxonomy): domain Bacteria; phylum Bacillota; class Clostridia; order Christensenellales; family Borkfalkiaceae; genus UBA10281. The sequence continues at coordinate 7,090 of CAVJNC010000032.1, read as the reverse complement.
AGCGTTGAGCAAAGGTCCTAAAACGGAAATCCACACCGAGTTGAACGTCATCTCCGCATAACTCACGCCGATAATCTGCTCCCACACGGGGAAAACTTCGGCAAAGTTTTTAAACGTGAAATGCTCGGGCCAGCAAAACAACCTTTTCGCGATCTGATCGTCGAGAAACGCGCTCTGATTTTCCTTGACCGCGATAAGAAACGCGAACAAAAAGAAAAACAGAATAAACGCGGCATAAAGAGCGAAAACGACGAAAAGTATAACGGTGGCGACGGTCTGCGATTTTGTTTTACCGTCCGAAAAACCATGAAAAACGTTCTTCATATCGTCTCCTCCGCTTCTCTTTTGTCGCTGTAAACAAGGCGTTTCACAAGCATGGTTATCGGGAAAACGATTATCGTCATAACGACGCCGAGCGCAGAAGCGTAATATAAATCCTGCGATTTGCCGACGCCGCTGACGAGCGCGTATAATAAATAAGACAACGTCATCGTCCCGTCGCTGCCTTTCGTAAAAGCGAGTATCGGTCCGCTTGCGGATAAAATTCCCGTCATTTTGAGGATAACTATCGTCGAAATCGTCGGCCACATCATTGGGATAACGAGCAGAAACAACTCTTTTATCCAACCGCAACCGTCAATTTTGCCCGCTTCGAGCACCTCTCCGCTCACGCCGTTCATCGAGCCGCCGAGAACGACGATGTTGCTGCCGAAACTGAATATCACGCTGTAAAACACGATCGTCCATAACGCTTCGGGCGCTTTTGAAAGCAGATAAACGAATTCTTTGCCATGCTTCGTCATGTAAGCGTCGATAATTCCGCCGTCGCCTATCGCGTATTTGAAAAGAATAACGAGTACGGACGAAGAAATAACGGCGGGCAGATAGAAAACGAATCTGAAAAATCTGAATCCCGGCATCTTTTTGAAAAAGAAATAACTCATCAGAATAGATATCGGGAAAACGATAATTAAATCGCTGAAGAAAAATATCAGCGTGTTTTTTACCGACGACAATATCTCGTCAAGCCCCGAGTTTTTGCCGAAAATCAGGCGGAAATTTTCGAACGTGAATTTTTCGACCAACGTTCCGCTCGAATAATCGGGACGTTGAAACGCCATCAGAAGCGAATCGAAATTGACGTATACGAAAAATACGAGAAAAAACAGCGTGGGAATGACGAGAGCCGAAAACACAAACCATTTCCGGCTTCGATCTTCTCGATTTTTTACATTTTTGTTTTCCATTTTTATCCTTTTTCGCCCGTACCTTTATCGTGTTACCGAAAAAAGCGCGGGCGAATTCGTCAGTTTATAGTTTACTTGAAAACTTTCGGGCGTTAAACGCCTGTTATTATTTTATTTACCGCTTTCTTTGTTTTTTCTTAAGAAAATCGCGCAAGCGGAAGCGAAAAGCATTATTACGAAAACAACAGGGATTGCCGATATACCGGAAGAACATCCGCCGCCGGACGTACTGTCGGTCGGATTGTCTGTCGATCCGCTCGAAGAACTGTCGGTCGAACTGTCCGAAGAACTATCCGGCTCGTCGCTGCCGAGCGAAATTCCGCATTCGTCGCACACCTTGTCGTTATTGCCGTCATCGTGTTCGGCTTCGTCCTCTTTCGCGTCGCATCTCGTACATTCATGCCAATGTTTCGTAGCGTCGGCAGTCCATTCCGTTTTGAAGTCGTGACCGGTTTTTTCGATAAGACCGCCCTCTTCGTCGGCTTTCCACTCCTCTATACTCTTAATTTCAGCCGTACAATCTTCATCTTCAAAATATCTTCCGCACTTAGCGCAGTAGTAATAATCGAGGCATCCATCCGTCGTACAGGTTTCTTTCACTTCAGCCACGTGTTCTACGGTATAATCGGTTTTTTCGTTAACGCCGCAGTTGTAGTGAACCATATAGAACGTAATCTTTTCAAGCATAAAGCCCGTTCCGTCGGTAAGTTTATATTCGCCTGCGGGAATCGTGATTTCAACTATGTCGCCGAACACTTTGGACGTGAAAGAGAACCACAGAACGCCCTCGTTCAACTGCATCTGATTCGACACGATAGTCGTTTCGGTTCCGTCGGATTTTTTAACGCTTAAGGCAATCTTTTGATTCGTAAATTGACCGTCCGCCCAGTCTTCAGCGTTTCTGCCGCTCCACGATTCAACTTCTTCCGTTCCGACATATTCTATCCCGAACGTCGCGGTATTTTCGTTGGGTTTGGTGGTGTTTTTCGCTTCAACAAAAGCAAATTCGCTGTTTTTAAAGGTATGACCGCTATATTTTATTACCGGTCTCGCAATTTCGTCCTGCGAAATGGTCGTATCTTCGGTGACTTCGTTCTCGCCGATATACCACTTGCCCGCGTAGTTGATTCCGCAGGGAATTCCGGGAAGTTCGCCCGCTTTCTGACCGGCTTTAAGCGTTTTTGTTTCGTATTCGGTTAAAACGACGCTCTTAAAATCAACAACGGTATCTGTTTCCGTAGATTGCAACAATATACCCGTCGCGTTTTTATCGGCAGTGAACCCGATGATAATAGTTTCGTAATCGGAGTCAAGCGTATGGAAAACGCCGTCTACGGAACCGCCTGCGTCGTAAAGAACATAAAGTTGACCTTCTCCGGAAGTTTTCTTCGCGACGATTTCGAGTTTATATTTTTTGCCGTTCGTAATGGTTACGCCGTTCGTTTTCACGTAACCCCAATCCGCGCTGTAATTCACGACGAATCCGTTAACCGTAGCGTTCGCAACGGACGTAAGCGAATCGAACGTCGTTTCGTTCGTTATGAACGTTAAGGTATACGCTTTTTCATAAACGGCATTCACAACCTTATTCTCGGTTGCGGCGAAGTTCGTTTCGGCGGCGATAGTTTCTCCGTCCATCTCCCAATGACCTATATAACCCGCTTTTTCGGGTACGGCGGGTAATTCGCCTATCGCTCCCGCTTTGGTGAATATCTTTGTTTCAACGACTTCGGTTATGGTGAAGTTTTTAAGTTGAAGAGATAAAACATCGGTATCGGCACCGTTGAAATACATACTTGTGACATCTGCGGCAGGCGTAAATTCAACCGAAATGGTCGCCCAATTTGCCGTAGTCCAAATATACCCGTCGGCATTAACCAACGCATTACCATCAGCGGAAGAGCCTCCCGCAAATACGGAACTCCACTTTCCGTTTTCCCAAAGTTTGATTCCCATACCGTTTCCGCCGGATTTTATATCTGTTTTTATAATATAGGTTTTTCCGGTTTTCAACGAAACAGCGGGGGAATAAACGACGGTTGTACGGTCGCTGAATGTAAGAGTTAAAACTTCATCGGCAATCGAACTGTTATCCGCAGTCCAGCCGTCTTTTATCATATTCGTCGGTTCGCTGAGGAAAGATAAAGCGTATGCCTTTTCGTATGCGGGAACAGCGTTTTTATCCGAATCGAAATCGTAAATCGTTTCGGGAGAAATAGCGTTTCCGTCCACTTCCCAATGCCCTGCGTAACCCGCTTTTTCAGGCACGGCGGGAAGATTACCGATCGCCGAACCTTTCGTAACGGTAACGTCAGCCAATTTCTCGGCTATGGTGAAACTTTTGAATTGTATCGTCGGGTCATTCCACGCATACTGAATTCCGAACAACGCACTATCAGCCGGCGCAGTCCATTCATAACTATATGTTCCCCACGTTTCCGTCACCCATTCCGTTTCTTTAATTACATTCCAATCGGATGTAAATAAATTCACACCGATTCCTCCTGTGGAACCGACAGCCTGAGCCTCAAAACTTATAGAATAAGTTACGCCTTTTACCGTGTTAAAAGAATAGTAAACAGACTTACCCGTCTCGGGGAAAGTAAAATTCAACACTCCGTCATCGGACAACGTCGGTGAAACGATACCGCTCCAACCATTCGTAGTAACGAGGCTCGTCGGCTCGCCGTGGAACGTTAAAGTGTAACTTTCCTCCCCTTCCGCGTTCGCTTTTGCCGCGTTGCCGAAGCCGAAAGCCAGGGTCAACGACGCCATAAGACAAAACATGAGCGATATGATCGCAATGCGTTTCTTCGTTTTTATCATAATTTCCTCCTATGAAAACTTATTTTTGGAAACTTATTTTCACGCAAATATTGTACTTCTCCGCCGAATAATTTGTCAATATCTAAAACCGACTTTTTTCTGTTCAAAACCGACTTTTTGTTGACAAAACGCAATCGGCGTTGTAATATATATACAGTAATATATTATCGGAAAAAAACAGGAAATTATGAAAGACAAAGAAAAAAACGTCGTCACGTTCAATTATCTCGATTGGGCTGTGCCGACCGACAGTCAAAAATACCGCATTTACGCAAGAAGAACGCCCACAGAGAACTCAAAACTGCATAAACACACCTTTATCGAGTTCTTTTTCGTGACGAACGGACAAGCGTTGCACCTTATCAACGGTCAGGAAGTTATAGTGAAAAAAGGCGACGCGTGCCTGCTTACGGACGGCGACGTCCACGGTTTTAAACTTGACGGAAATCACGCTTTCGCACACACCGACATTCTGATTGAAACCGACTTTTTTATCGAGGCGTGCGACTACTTTTATCCGGGGCTTTACGACTTCATCCTCTCCATAAAAGACGTTAAATCGCTCGTGCTTACGTTCGAGCAGATTTCGGATTTCGACGATTGCAGTTCTTATCTTTTTTTGCCGCCGGACAACGTGAGCCATATCGTCATGGCAAAATCGATACTCTCGAAAATACTGTCTTTATTCCTGAAAAATTATTATCTTTCCGAACACGAGAACAGTTATCCGGACTGGATTATGTCGATTGTAACAAAACTCAGCGACGTAAATAATTTTTCTTTGCCCGCGTCCGATATCGTCAGAGAATTCGCTTACAACCCCGATTATATGCGGCGGATTTTCAAACGGTACACCGGCACGACAATGGTCGACTTTTTCAACAAAAAGAAAGTCGAACACGCCTATATGCTGCTTCGGACGACCGACCTTACCATCGAGCAGATATGTTCCGCCGTCGGTATCGCTAATCCGTCTCACTTTTATCATTTATTCAAGAAAATTTACCACACAACCCCGTCGAACATCAAACAAAAATAACGACGATACCGACAATATAAAACAACGGATTAAAACGACGGATTAAAACGACAGAATAAAACGACCAAAATAAAACGACAGACGCGCGGTTTCAAAACGTCTGCCGTTTTTTGTTAAAAAGTCTGCCTATAAGCCGATTATTCGGCATTTTACGCTATAATCACTCGATTATTATAAGTTGCCCGGGAGCGAGCCACTCGCTGTATTTCCTGCCGTTATATTCGCCGCTCACGATCTCTATCATCTTCTGATCGCGGTTCGTAACGCAGACGAATTTTTCGCCGTCCTTTTCGAACTCGGAAATAATAAGGTCAGGCCCGAAACCGCCGTCCTTCACGGTGAAGTTTTCTATCGCTCCGTCCTTATATTCTTCCGCTCCGCCGTAAGGCTTGCCTCTGTGGAAAATGCGCAACAGTTTGCTTCCGACGAATTTTTCGCTGTAGTACCGCAAAAACATCCTGTTCTCTTCCGATAAAAGCGCAAACATCGGCGTTTTTTCCCAAAACGTGTTTACCGGAGATTCGCGGAAGGAGGAATCTTTCGCCCTTTCGTAAATGAAAAACCACAAAATGCCCTGCACGCCGTGCGCGAGAGCGGTGTATATCTGCCACCTTATATCGTCGCGGTCGGGCGTTCTGTAACACCAATGCCCCACAGATAAAAGAGTTGTCCAGAGCGGAATTCCCGCTCTCTCCGCCGCCCTTTTGAAAATCATAAGGTTTTTGAAATACTCTTCCAGCCCTTGCTCTTTCTGAATTTCATAATTACACTGCGTGTAACAATCGTAGCAAAGGCAGAAAAGCCCCGTTTCTTTCGCGGTTTCGGCAAGCATATCCTCAACGTCGTTTTCGTTTTCAACGCCGTTGTTTTTAAACCCGAAAAGCGGGAAAAAGTTGACGAACCCGCGCGAGAGCGTGTTCACGATTTTCGCCGCGCTCTTCATATCTTCCCACACTTTGGTTTTCGGCATCGGCTCGTCGCCCACGTGAAAAGCCAGAAAAGCGGGGTGACGACCGAAATCTTCCGCGGCTTCTTTAACCGCTCTCGTAAACTCTTTTTCGCCGCGCGCGCCGTAATAATTCCAATGCGTTCTGTAATCGCACACTATGACCTTTATGCCGCGCTTTTGCGCCTCGTCGAGCGTGTCCAGAATGTATTGCTTGTCCTCGGGTTTTTCGTATTCGCTGCTCATAGCGATCGTCATGCCGAGTTGTTGCCAGTCCGCGACGGCAGACTTCGCTTCCAACACGCCGGAATGAGTGTAATTCCAGAACCCGACGGGATAAACGCTCTGTTTTTCGTCCATAATCGATATTTTCTCCTGAAAATTAGGTGTAACCCGTTTCGATTTTTCGCTATTGTAATTTTCGCTATTGTAATTTTACCTTCGCGCTCTTTTTTTGTCAATACTCAAAACCGACGAATTCCTGTTCAAAACCGACTTTTATTCTTATCTTTTCGCGTCCGATTTATAATTCTTTCTTTTTTCTCCCGTATTGTCTTGACGAACCGAGGACGTATTCGGGAAAGAGTACCAAAAAACGACGGATGCTAAAATCAATATCGTATTGACGGGAATTTGCCGTTTCCCGCAAGCGGGAATCTCTCGGCAAAAAATAAATACCGAATTATCTTTGGTAAAACGGGAATTTGCCGTTTCCCGCAAGCGGGAGTCCTACGGCAAGAATACGGCTTTGCCGTATTGACGAACCGAGGACGAACGCGAGAAAGAGTGCAAAAAAATGGCGGATGCAAGAAAGCATCCGCCATTTTTTGGTACTCCTGACGGGAATCGAACCCATAACTAACCCTTAGGAGTCGATTCTGAGCCACCAAATTGCTCTAAAATAGGCAATTTTCTTGCAAATCGCGCACTTTTTTGTGTATTTTTCGTCTCTTTTGACCTGTTTTTTATGTTTCGAGCAGTAATTTTCATATCTTTTAGCAATTTCTATGCCAAAAACTATGCCAAAACTAT
>CAVJNC010000031.1:5048-18636 GCA_963650905.1 Subdoligranulum sp. APC924/74 | reverse complement strand
CATATCGTTTATCGCTGTCGGGCATGATTTGAATATTCTTTCCGAACCAATCGACTACCTGATCGATAATGCACTCGTCGCAAACAAACGTAATACATTCCGTTTCGTCGGTAAACATATACGGCAAAGCCGTAGCGTATTTTTTGTAATCGAGCCCGTTTTCGTAACCTTTTATACTTCTAAGCGGCGTCATCGGCTCGTCCGTTATATCAATATTCGTTATTTTATCCAGCCTGAAATGGCAGATTTTCTTCCATTTTTCGCCGAAAAACACGAGATAATAATGTTGATTGTGCAATATCAGTTGATAAGGACTTGCCTTATGCGACGAAGTTTTATGTAATTTTTTATCCGCTCCGTATTTATTGTAATCGAACGTAATCTGCCTGCCGCGTTCTATCGCTTCGTCGACCATGCCTATATTATAAAAAAGCGCTTTGTTTTCGGTTTTATCCCAATCCTTAACGGAATAAACGTGCTTTACGTTCGACTTGAAATATTTATTGGAAAGCGACGAAAGTTTTTCAATCAGGTCTTTAGAGTAATTCGCCGAGATATGTTTGCTCGCCAGAACGCCGTCGATGAGCAACCGCAGTTCGGAATCTTCAAAAAGCCGCTTATCCAGAAACGTCCCTTTCCGCTTATCCGATTCGATAACGATCGCCGTAGCCGTTTTGTTCATCGATTCGCGTTCGAACATATCCTGCAAAAGAGCGATATTCCGACCTATAGCCTTCCTTTCTGCTTCTATGCCGTAGTTATCGTATAATTTTTTTATAATTTCTTCCTGCGTAAGCGGATGATTTACGTCGCTGTAATATTCCAATATCTGTAAGATGCGTATTATCAGTAATTTTTTTGCCTCTGAACTATCTGTCATACTTCTGCGCTTCCTTAAATGTTGTTATTATTTTATCATACTTTAAAATTTTTTCCAACGATTTATGGGATAAAAACGGTACACAAGTTTTGCTGGCAACTGTTATCGGTTGATTAATTTTGAAAAAAGTAGTATAATCCCGAATATAACGAATGAGAAGGCGGGGAATATCTATGTATTTTTCAAAATCAAAGTATACGAACTTCTGGCAATGCCCCAAAATTACCTGGCTCGACAAATACAAGCCCGAAGAAAAGGAAGTCGACGAAGGCGCGCTCGGGAGAATGACGAGCGGAAACGTCGTCGGCGACCTTGCCATGGGTTTATTCGGAGATTTTACCGAAGTAACGACGTTCGGCGACGACGGCAAACTCGATCTCGACGAAATGAAGCGCAAAACCGCCGAATGTATCGATAACGGCGTTGAAAACATTTGCGAAGCCTCGTTCGATTATAACGGTTTATACTGCGCTGTGGATATTCTGCATAAAGAAAACGGCGGATACGCGATTTACGAAGTGAAAAGTTCGACAAAACTGAAATACTATTATCTCGTTGACGTGGCGTATCAGAAATACGTCCTCGAAAAATGCGGCGTAAACGTTACGGGTACGTACATCGTTTGCATAAACAACGAATACGTACGGCAAGGCGAAATCGACGTTAAAAAACTTTTCAAAATCAACGACGTAAAGGATCTTATTAAAGACGAATACGACGTCGTCGAACGCAATCTTAATCGCGCCGAAGAACTTTTAAACTCCGATAAAGAACCGGATATAGATATCGGCGAACATTGCTCCTCGGCGCACGACTGCGCGTATTGGAAATACTGCTCGAAGCATTTGCCCGAGCATAACGTTTTTCAGATATATCGTTGCAATAAAAAATGGGAACTTTATAAAAACGGAATCGTTTCTTTCGAGGATCTGCAAAAACGCGCTCCGCTTAACTTTTTGCAGGCAAGGCAGGTTGATTTTGCACTTAATGACAGGGGAACTTATGCCGATAATCGACTTATAGGCGAGTTTTTGGCAACTCTTTCCTATCCTCTTTATTTTCTCGATTTTGAAACGATGCAGGAAATTATTCCGCCGTTCGACGGCGCGAAACCGTATGAACAGATTCCGTTTCAATATTCTTTGCACTACATAGAGAATGAAAACGGCGAACTTGAACACAAGGAATTTTTAGGAGTTTCGGGCGAAGATCCCCGCCGAGCGATAGCCGAAAGTCTGTGCGAAAATATTCCCGAAAACGTATGCGTGCTTGCCTACAATAAAAAGTTCGAATGCGGCAGACTGAAAGAACTTGCGGAAGAATTCCCCGACCTTTCAAAACATTTGCTGAACATAAAACGCAACGTGAAAGACTTGCTCGATCCGTTTCAGAAGGGCGCGTATTATAACAAGGCGATGGGCGGTTCTTTTTCGATCAAAAGCGTTCTGCCCGCGATTTTTCCCGACGATCCCGCGCTCGATTACCACAACTTAGAGGAAATTCACAACGGCGGCGAAGCGATGACGATTTTCCCGCTCATTAAGGACATGCCGCCCGAAGAACAGGAAAGAACCCGCAAAAACCTGCTTAAATACTGCGAACTCGACACTTTCGCGATGGTGAAAGTATGGCAGGAACTCGTAAGAGTATCAAAAATTTAAATATAACGCGGGCGGGAAAACCATTCGGTTTTCCCGCCCGCGCTTTTATATTATAACAATCCGATGCTCTTATCTGACAATCCGACGCCATTTTATATAGCAATCCGATGACTCTTATATAGCATCCGACGTTTTATATAAAAATCCGATTTTTACTTTGCCTTTAATTCTCGCGAAGCGCGAATTTATCCTGCTCGTCGATGAGTTTCCGAGGATTCTTTTCCGTGTCCGGAATATTGGTCGTATTCACGACGTTCATCATATAACTCACGCCTTCGGGCTGATACCAGTAATCGATTTTGGAAAGGCTGACCGAAAGCAATTTGCCGTCCTGATCGACGAACGCGATTTCGTTGAATTCGAACACGCCTTTCACGCTTACCATAACGTATTTCGCGTAAGACGCGTCTTTATCTTTCCACGCGTCGTTGAAATCGAGTTTTATCCAGTAATTAAGGCTCTTTGCCTTTTTCGCTTCGTCCTTCTTGATTTTGCGGGTAAACGTCGTATACGTCGGGCTCGCCGTTCTTTTCGAGACCGAATTACCGCTCGTGTTCGAATAAACGTCTACCGTCAGTTCCACTTCGCTTTCGTACATCTTCGGAATATTCACCCAGATTTCGGCGACTCTCTTCGTGCCGTCGCCGACGAGAAAACCGAGTTTGTGAAGGATTTCTTCGGAAGTCGTCGCGCTTTCTCCGCTTTCGCTGCTCGTTTCGCCGTTTTCGAGAATTCTCTGCACTTCCCAACCCGTCGAAGGGCGGTTTTCGCTGCCGCACGAAGCGAGAGCGCACACTGCCGTTATGCCGAACATCATGGCGATAATCGCCGTAATAATTCTTTTCATTTCAATTCCTCTTTTCTTCATTTCAGCCGTTTTCGGGCTGTTTTTCGTTTTTATGTTCTTTGCCGTCCTTATTGTCCTTCTGAAGTTTTTTGAGTTCCTTCATAAAGGTGGAAATATCCTTGAACTGGCGATAAACCGAAGCGAATCTGACGTAAGCGACCTCGTCGATCTGCTTTAAGCCGTCCATAACCATCTCGCCGAGTTCCTTCGTGGTGACTTCCTGCTCGAGCGAGTTATAAACCTTTTTCCGGATATCCTCGACGAGTTTATCGATTTCCCACATAGGCACGGGGCGTTTTTCGCACGCTCTTATGATGCCGTTTTTAATCTTGTTCGGATCGAAAGACTGTCTGTTTCCGTTGTTTTTCACAACGAGAACGGGCGTGGTTTCGATGGTTTCGTAAGTCGTGAAACGTTTACCGCAGTTGATACATTCTCTCCTGCGGCGGATTGCCGTTCCGTCCTCTGTCTGTCGGGAATCCACGACCTTGCTGTCAAGATGCCCGCAATACATACATCTCATAACGTCCTCTCCTTTGGGTTACGTCTGTCGGGTTATTTCGTTGAGTTGCTTTGCTTTAACTATAAACAGTTTAACACATTTTTTCGATTTTGCAAAGGGTTTCGCGATTTTTTCCTTTATTTTTCGGTAATTTTAAGTTTTTTTGCGTTTTTTTCGGAAATTTATGCTCTTCCGCGATTATTCTGCCTGCGAAAACGCATACTTTTTTTATGCCGGTACTTATTCAGATACTCGTCGCGGTTTATTATATCGCGATCAACGTTTATTCGTTTTTGCTTCTGCGCGCGCAGAGAAACGCCGAATGCGAGGGCGACGCTCCCAAGGTGCGCGACGGAAATATTTTCATCGCCGCGATTTTAGGCGGCGCGGCGGGCGTTTACGTTGCGATGTTCGTTTTCAGATATCGCTTAAGAAGCCTGCTTATGATGGTCTTTATGCCCGTGCTTATCGTTCTGAATATCTACCTGATAATCGTCGGGTTTGTAAACAACTTCTGGATCGTCACGGATATTCCGTAAGCCGCTTTGAACAAAGATTTTTAAAAAACGCGGATTAATCGACTTATACGCGGGCTTTCGGGTTGTATTCACCGCAAGCCGTAACCTCGTTGTTGCCGTAACCTCGTTATTGTCGAAACTTCGTTATTTAAGTTCCACGCGTGCCTTGGCGTTGAGGGACAGATCGGCGAATTCGCCGTTTAAATATCTCAGATACCCCTCCGCGCCAATCATCGCCGCGTTGTCGGTGCAAAGAATTTTTTCCGGCAAAACGAGTTTCAGTCCGTTTTTGTCGCAAGCCGCTTCGAGTTTTTCCCTGAGATAGCCGTTGGCGATCACTCCGCCGCCCGCGGTTATCGTTGACAAAGAATGTTCTTTCGCCGCTTCCACCGCTTTTTCGACGAGAATATCGAGAGCCGCCGCCTGAAACGAACAGGCGACGTCCGCCTTGGAGAAATCCTCGCCCGTCTGTTGTTTGTTGTGAACGTAATTTATCACCGCGGTTTTCAGTCCGCTGTAAGAAAAATTATAACCGCCCTCGCCCTTGAGCATTTTGGGGAATTTAACGTTGTTTTCCCCCTCTTCGGCGAGTTTTTCTATGTTCGGTCCCCCGGGATAATTAAGCCCGAGAACCCTCGCGACCTTATCGAAGGCTTCGCCGACCGCGTCGTCGAGCGTGGAGCCGAGAATTTTGAAATCGTTGTAAGATTCGACCACGATGACCGCGGTATGTCCGCCGCTCGCGAGCAGACTCACGAACGGAGGTTCGAGCGTTTTGTCGGACAGATACGCCGCGGCGAGATGTCCTCTTATGTGGCTCACGGCGATAAGCGGCTTATCGAGAGCGTAGGCGAGCGACTTCGCGTAAGAAACGCCGACGAGAAGCGCGCCCAAAAGCCCCGCGCCGTAAGTTACGGCGACCGCGTCGATATCGTTAAGTTCGAGTCCCGCCGCCTCCGTCGCCTCTTTCACGACGAGCGATACCGCCGAGGTATGCGCCCTCGAGGCGATTTCCGGCACGACCCCGCCGAAACGGACGTGTTCGGTAGCCGAACTCATAATTTTTGAGGACAGGATTTCCCTGCCCCCTTTAATCACCGCCGCCGCGGTTTCGTCGCACGAAGATTCTATCGCGAGAATGATCGCGTCCGGTTTGACGGCGAACGATTTTTTTATTTCGGAATACATTTCAATCGTCGCCTTTTAACACTGTTTGAGATAATCGATGATGAACTGGTCGATATCCCCGTTCATAACCGCCTGAACGTTGCCCGTTTCCGAACCCGTTCTGTGGTCTTTCACGAGGGTGTACGGACAGAAAACGTAACTCCTTATCTGGCTGCCCCATTCGATTTTCTTGACTTCGCCTTTTATCGCGCTCGCTTCCTGCATTCTCTCCTCTTCGCGTTTTTCGAGAAGTTTGTTCATGAGCATGCGCATCGCCTGTTCTTTGTTCTGAACCTGACTGCGTTCGTTCTGGCAGGCGACTATTATGCCCGTGGGAATGTGCGTTATACGAACGGCGGATTCGGTTTTGTTGACGTGCTGACCGCCCGCGCCCGAAGAACGATAAGTGTCCACTTTAATCTCTTCCGGACGGATTTCGATATCGCCTTCGTCCTGAATGTCGGGCATTACGTCTACGGACGAAAAGGACGTCTGTCTTCTCGCGTTGGCGTCGAACGGCGAAATGCGGACGAGCCTGTGAATGCCCTTTTCCGCTTTGAGATAGCCGTAAGCGTTTTCGCCCTCGACCTTGAAGCACACCGATTTAAGCCCCGCGCCGTCGCCCTCGAGCCTGTCGTATTCGGTGATTTTGTAGCCGTGCTTTTCGGCGTAACAGATATACATTCTATAAAGCATTTCCGTCCAGTCGCACGCTTCCGTTCCGCCCGCGCCGGCGTGAAGGGTTAAAATGGCGTCGCAACCGTCGTACTTGCCTTTAAGCAACGTGCGCAGACGAATCTCTTCGATTTCTTTTTCGGCTTCGCCGAGGTCTTTATCCACCTCTTCGAGAACGCTTTCGTCGCCCTCTTCTTCGGCGAGTTCGATCATAACTTCCGCGTCCGAAACGGCTTTTTTCGCCTTATCGAAAACTTCGAGTTTGTTTCTTATGCTCTGCGCTTCTCTCGAAACGTGTTTCGATTTTTCGATGTCCGACCATACTTCCGGCTTTTCGAGTTCCGCTTCGAGTTCCTTCAATTTTACTCTGAGATTGTCGACGTCAAAGAGAGTATCCTGCCTCTTCCAGAGTCTTGTAAAGTCCTCTCACTTTTTCTTCGTAAACGTCGTATCTGACCATAATTTTTCTCCTTTTTCGGGGCTTTTCGTTCCGAGGCAAATTATCCTTTATTTTTTTTGCAGCCCTTCTGTTTTTATTATCGCTCTTTTAATATATAATAAAACTCCGCGTTTTGTCAAGCGTATGCCGTGAAAATCGAATCCGAATGGCGAGCCGACGCTGCAAAAAAACAGCGAAAACGGACGTTTATCAACTTATAGCCGCCCATTTAAGTTTTGATTGAGTTTTGAAAAGTTTATTCCGCGGCTTTAAGGCTCGCGTTCATATCCACCGAAATTATCCTTTTGCGGAGAATTATCGTGACAAGGAAGGTGAAAAACCACACCACCGCGGGAGCGAGAAGCCACACGTACCAACCGATTTCCGCAAGCGAACCGAAGCCCATAACCGCGAAAACTATGCCCGTAAGAGCCGCGCCCGCGCCGTAACCGAACAGCACGCCCACGGCGGCGTCGATATAAATTTCGCGGTAAATGTACCCCGAAACTTCGCCGTCGTAATAGCCCAGAACCATAAGCGTGGCGATTTCGCGGTTTCTCTCGCTTATCGAAATATTCGTTATCGTGTAAACGGCGGTGAGGGTTAAAAGCGCGGCGAACGCGACCACCACGACGGCAAGCCACGCTATCGAGGCGTTACCGAAATCGCCGAAAAGGCACATATCGAGAAGCGAAAGCCCCGCTATCACAAGCCCCATGGATCCGGCGACGGCGACGACCGTCATCACGAATCTGTTCATATACCGCAACACGTTTCTCGCGGTGGACTTATATTTGAAAGAAAGTCTGTTCCAGATGAACGGGATTTTTTCGATTATAACTTTTTTTCCCGCCGCCGGCGAACGCGGTTTCAGAAGTTCCGCGGGAGTTTCCGCCGACGTTTTAAGCCCCGAACGAAGAGTCGCAAGCAATGCCGTTACGACGATGAACGCGAACGAAATAAGGAAAGCCGTCGCGGAAAAAATTCCCGATTCGGGCGGCATGACGTAACTGTAACCGAAAACGAGATAGATGAACGAACAAAGCCCCGTTCCGACGAAATACGCCGCCGCGCCGCCGACCGACGTCGCGAAAAACGCGAACAACAGATATTTTCCTATCACCTGCTTCGTCGAATAGCCGAGCGTTATAAGGCACGCCGTCTGCGCGCGTTCCTCTTCCATAAGCCTCGTCATGTTGGAAAGAACGACGAGAGCCGTGATGAACGTGAACGCAACCGCGAGAGCGACGGCAAGCCCCGTTATTTTGCCCGCGTAAGCGTTGACCGATTTGAAACTGAAATTGTCGCCGAGCGTCAGAAACGCCGTCTGCTCTTTTATCGTTTCCTCGTCCGTATCCGCAACGTAAGCCAGAATCTCCGCGATTTTAGTTTCTTCCTGCGCGACAAGTTCTTCATATTCCGCCGAAAAGAGTTTTATGCCGCTCCTCTTCGGCAGCGAAATATATACGTCGGAAACCGCCGTGGCGACGGGAATAACCGAAAACGGAAGATACAACGCGTCGTCGAGAAAAATGAATCCTTCGCTCATAAGCGTGTCGGGAATCTCGTCCGTCTCGTTGAGATAACTCGGCTCGCCGCCTTTGGAAAACAGAAGAGGATTTCCGAGCGTTCCGGCAACGGTCACCGTAACAGGATCGAGCAATGCGAAAAACTGCTTTTCGTAATCGCTTAATTCTCTGTCGCCCTGCTCGGCGAGTTGAAGCAGAATATCGCCGAAATCGAGCGTTATCACGTCGCCCGCGGAATATCCTTTTATGTAGTCGTCCGCGCTTTCCGAATAAACGAAATATTCGCCGTCGGCGGTTGTTTCCGGATCGCTATCGACCTCGTCGATTTCGCCGAACTTGTTCACGGTAGCCGACAGCAGATCGTCCGAAAAATAAAGCCGCGTGAGCCGCCGCTCGCCGTTTACCGTAATATAAACGTCGAAAGACGCGCCCGAATTCACGTTTTCTTCGCCGTATTCGTTTTTCAGCGCGGTGATCTGGTCTTCCGAAAAGCCGCTCTGCGTTTTGTTTTTTATTATCAGGTCGGAAACGTTGCGATCGATCGCGAATTCGCTTATCGAATCGTTGAGTTTCTGCCCCGTCGCCCCGATGCCCGAACTCAGGCTCACGCTTATCAGTACGATGAATACGATCGAGACGAATCGGGAAACGTTTTTCCGGAAAGACCGCCCGACGGATTTGAAGAAAGTTTTCATTTTCTCACCACTCTATCTCGTCCACGCTCTTAGGCTCGGCGTTGACGACGGTTTTTTCGATTTTTCCGCTTTTAATGTAAAACACCTTGTCGGCGATATCCTTTATCGCCTGATTGTGCGTGACGACGATTACGGTTTTGCCGTTGCTCTTGGAAACGTCGTAAAGGCACTTGAGAATTTTCTTGCCCGTGACGTAATCGAGCGCGCCCGTCGGCTCGTCGCACAAAAGAAGTTTCGGATTTTTAGCGATCGCGCGGGCGATGGAAACTCTTTGCTGCTCTCCGCCCGAAAGTTGCGCGGGAAAATTGCCGAGCCTGTCGCCAAGCCCCACCTGTTTCAGAGTTTTCTCGGGAGAAAGGTGGTTTTTGCAGATTTCCACGGCGATTTCCACGTTTTCGAGCGCGGTGAGATTGGGCATAAGATTATAAAACTGAAAAACAAAGCCGACGTCGTTTCTGCGATAATCGCAAAGCCCTTTCTTGTCGAGGGCGGTAACGTCTTTCCCGCCGAGAAAAATTTTTCCGCTCGTCGCCGAGTCCATTCCGCCGAGAAGATTCAAAAGCGTGGTTTTGCCCGCGCCCGAACTGCCCAGAATAACGGCGAAATCGCCCTCGTCGAGTCCGAACGAAACCCCGCTCAACGCGACCGCCTCGACTTCGCCCGACTTATAAATTTTACCCACGTTTTCAAGACTGAGAAAACTCACGATAAACCTCCTCCCGTTGTTTTTTCTTTAACGATATCTATAATACCATATCTATAATACAATATAAATGTGACTAAAGAAATACGACAACTTAAAAATACGATAAAATTTATAAAAACGTCCGTCGTGAATACCCCTCGCTTTATTTGGTCGCTGCCCGATTGTTACCGTCAAATTGTCGCTACCGGATTGTTATCATTAGGTTGCCGCCGCCGGATTATCGCTCCCCGATTATTGCTCCCCGATTATCGCCGCCCGCCGGTTTTGTATTGTCGCCGGATTGTTATCGCCGGATTGGTGCTACCCGATTATTGCCGCCCGCCCGCGACGCGGGCGGGCGGCGGCAACGCAAACAAAAATCCGGAACGAAAATTCGCTCCGGACAAAGTTTTCGCCTCTTTGCAAGGCGTTTTTCATAATTTTAATAACGCCGACCGTCAATCGCTCCGATCGTCAATCACGCCGACTGCCGATTAAACCTACTGCCGATTACGTCGGTTTTCAGATTACATCGATTGCAGATTATGTCGGTTTCAGAGTACCCCGACCGCCGATTACGCCGGTTGCCAACCCATTTTCTGCCCCGAAAGCAGATGAATGTGCAGGTGCGGAACGGTCTGCCCCGCGTCGTCGCCCTGATTGATTACGAGCCTGTAACCGCCGTCGAGTCCGAGAATATCCGCCAGCGTCGGAATGGTTTTCAGGATTCTGCCGAGCGTAGCGGCGTCCTCTTCCGTCATCTCCGCAAGATACTTAAAATGCTTTTTCGGAATTATCAGAAAGTGATTTTTAGCCTGCGGATTTATATCTCTTATCACGATAAAATCCTCGTTTTCGAAAACCTTATTCGTGGCGAACTCGCCGCTCACGAACTTACAAAACAAACAATCTTCCATATTTTCGCTCCTTTTTTTGTTTTTATCTGCGGAGAGTTTATCCCCGATCGACTACGGTCGGTCTACTATTTCCGCCAAAGCGCCGTCCTTAAACGGTTCGACGAGCCTTACTTTGATTTTTTCGCGGACGAAACCGCTCTTAACGTAACATCTCACGTAATTTTCGGTGTAACCGACGAGGTATCCGTCCTCGATTTCTTCGGGGATAAGTTCGCGGATTTCGCCTATGTTCTCCGCGATGAATTTCTCTTTGAGTTCGCGTTTAAGCGCAAGCATTCTGTCCGTTCGTTCCGCTTTTATCCCGTGCGGAATTTCTTTCAGTTTCGCGCCCGCCGTTCCCTCGCGTCTGGAATAAGGGAAACAATGGATATCGGCAAACCTCGCCTTTCTCGCCGTTTCGAGCGACTCCTCGAAATTGACGTCGCTCTCCGCCGAATAGCCGACGATTATGTCGGTCGTTATCGCCGCGGACGGGAAAAACCTGCGGATGAGTTCGCACTTCGCGAGATATTCGCTCACGGTGTAATGCCGGTTCATCGCCTTTAAAACTTCGTCCGAACCGGACTGAAGCGACAGGTGAAAATGCGGGGCGAAATCTTTCAGTTTTTTAAGCGACGAAAGGAACTCCTCCGTTATCACGTTCGCCTCCAAAGAGCCGAGCCTTATTCTGCAATCAACGTCCGAAAGTCGGTCTATAAGTTCTTTAAACCCCAAATTGTTGTAGTTATAAGAGGAAAGATTTATCCCCGTTATAACCGCCTCGAGCGGAGAAAGGCACTCTATTTCCCTCACCGCGTTTTCGGGATTTCTCGAGCGGACTCTGCCGCGAAGATAAGGGATGATGCAATAACTGCAAAAGTTGTTGCAGCCGTCCTCCACCTTGATGAAAGCCCGCGTTCTGTCCGTTTTTTCGGGCAGAAACTCCTCGTAATATTCGTCCGTTTTTTCTATCGCCACGCCCGTTTCGTCGAGCATCGCGAGAATTTTGTCTTTAGATTTCGCGCCCGTCACCAAAGTTACACCCTTTTTCTTCAGAAAGTCCTCCGGGACTTTCTGCGAGGCGCACCCCGTGACGATTATTCTGGCGTTTTCGTTGAATTTGCGCGCCCGCGCTATCGTCTGGCGGGATTTCTTTTCCGCCTCGGCGGTTACGGCGCAGGTATTGATTATGTAAAGATCGGCGGCGCAAAGTTCTTCGCTCGTTTCGTAGCCTTTTGATTTAAGCCCCGCGACGAGCGACTCGCTTTCGCAACTGTTGACCTTGCAGCCGAGCGTGAATACCACGGCTTTCATTTTTTCTCGCCCCCGCCCTTTTTCTTCATCACGAGAGCGATCCATTCGCCCTCGTCTTTTCTTTGAACAAGTTCGAAATCGATAGCCGAATATCGGTCTATAACTTCGTTAACGCGACTTTTTATGATTCCGCTCATTATCAGAACGCCGCCGTTTTTAACGTGCGGAGGGATAGATTCGGAAAGGATTAAAAGCACGTCCGCGGTGATGTTCGCGAGGACGAGATCGCCCGTTATGTTCTTGTCGTCGAGCAGGTTGTTGAGGTCGACTTCGCACTTGTCCGCCACGCCGTTTATCTCGCAGTTGTGCTTCGCGGACTTCACGGCGACGTAATCGATATCCGTCATCACGACCTTTTTCGCGCCGAGTTTCGCTGCGGCTATGCCGAGAATTCCGCTTCCCGTGCCGACGTCGATAACCGTCTCCGCGTCCTTTACGTAATCTTGCATAAGCGAAATTACCATCGAAGTGGTTTCGTGTTCGCCCGTGCCGAAAGCCATGTTGCTGTCGATTATGATTTCGACCTGCCCCTCTTCGGGCTTTCTCTCGATCCACGCCGGACAGATAAGCACGTTGCCGAGTTCTATGGGGCGATAATGCTTGCGCCAGATTTCGATCCAGTCGTCGCCGTCCACGATTCTCTTAACCGTTTCGAAACTCCCCGTTTCGATGCCGTTTTCGGCGCAGTTTTTCTTTAACGCGTCGAGGTCGGCGGTTATTTTTTTAACCGTTTCGTCGGCGATATCGAGCGGGATATACGCCTTGACGAGCGTAACGCCGCTGTTGAGTTCTCTTAAAACGGCTTCGTCCACGTAATCCCACGTCGATTTTCTGTCGTTAAGCAGTTCCACGACGTCTAAAACGTCGGATATAGCCACGCCGTAATTGGTGTAATTCCACATAACGTCCGCAACGAGTTCCTGCGCGGAAGTCGTCGTGGACACGGTAAGTTCCGTAAATTTCATTTTTTCTCCGATGGGGAAACGCTTTTATTTTTCCCGATTGCAAGACAATTATAATTCTGTTTATATAATAATACGACGCAGGTAAAATGTCAAGTTAAACGCTTCACCGAGTTGTAAATCCGTAAAACGCCGCGTTCCGAAATTTTTCGAAACGCGGCGTCCTCTTAAACGATATCAAACGTATTCGGGTTCTTTTTCCGTGACTATGCCTTTCTGACGATTGCGATAATCTTCTATCGCGGCTTTTATCGCCTCTTCTGCAAGAACGGAACAATGCAACTTCTGCGGAGGCAACCCTTCGAGTTTTTCGACGACGGCTTTGTTGGTGAGTTTCAACGCTTCGTCTACGGTCATTCCGATAACCATCTGCGTGGCGGTTGAACTCGTGGCGATAGCCGCGGCGCAACCGAACGTTTTAAACTTCGCGTCCACTATAACGTCGTTTTCGATTTTAAGCGTTATCTGCATTATATCCCCGCAGGCGGCGTTGCCCACCTTGCCGAGTCCGCTGTAATCCTCTATTTCGCCCACGTTCTGCGGGTTTTTAAACGCTTCCATTACTTTTTCGTTATACATACTCTTTTTTAAACCTCCCTGAGCGTTCCGTCGAGTTTAAAAAGCGGCGACATTTTTCTGAGCCTTTCCACTATTTCTTTGAGTTTATCCACGGTGTAATCCACTTCTTCGACGGTATTTTCTTTTCCGAAAGTGAATCTTATCGAGCCGTGAGCCAGTTCTTCCGGCACGCCGAGCGCAAGCAGAACGTGCGACGGTTCGAGCGAACCCGACGAGCAGGCCGAACCGGACGACACGGC
>CAVJNC010000031.1:0-5038 GCA_963650905.1 Subdoligranulum sp. APC924/74 | reverse complement strand
GCCCCTTCTCGTTCTCTCCTGATGCCCGCCCGAAATAAGCCTGCCGATGCGCGCGCCCGTTTTGATATAAAGCGCGCCCATGCCTTTCGGTCCGTTGAACTTATGCGCCGAAAAACTCATGAAGTCTGCGCCGAGGTCGGCGACGTTTACTCTCATCGCACCCATCGCCTGAACGGCGTCGGTGTGGCATAAAATTCCGTGAGAATGAGCGATTTCGACGATTTCCTTGATCGGCTCGATAGTTCCCACTTCGTTGTTCGCGTACATGCACGAAATTAAAATCGTGTCGGGGCGGATAGCCTTTTTCAGTTCTTCGAGATCGACGAATCCCTCTTTATCCACGCCGACGAACGTGAATTCGAACCCGTCTTTTTCGAGTTCCGTGGCGGTTGCGAGCATTGCCGCGTGTTCGATTTTCGTGGTGATGACGTGTCTGCCCTTTTCGCGAAGAGCGTGGCAAACCCCGCGCAGAACCCAATTGTCGGATTCCGTTCCGCCGGACGTGAAATAAATTTCGCTCGGTTTCGCCCCGATAAGCGCGGCGATTTCGTCGCGCGCCTCGTCAACGGCTTTCTGGGCGTCCCTGCCCATTCCGTGCTGACTGTTGGCGTTGCCGTAATATTCCAGAAAATACGGCGTCATTTTTTTCAGTACGCGCTCGTCGAGTTTAGTCGTCGCAGCGTGATCGAGGTAAATCTCTTTCATTGTAAACTTCCTTCTGTTATATCCTTTAACGTAATGCCGTCAAGCACGTCGTTTATTCCTTCGAAAAGTTTCTTCCACAGCGCGCTCGAAGGGCAACAACAACCCGTTTTCGAAACGCAGCCGATGATTTCCATGTTATCTTCTTCCAGCGCGCGCACAACTTCGCCCATCTTTATCTCTTCGGGATTTTTCGCGAGCGAATAACCGCCGTTTGCGCCGCGCGTCGCTTTTATCGCGCCCGTCGAAAGCAGAATTTTCAGCACTTTTTCGAGGTATTTGCTCGAAACGCCGGTATATTTTTCCAGTTCTTTCGCCGAATACGTTTCGTTTTTCGCGCCGAGAACGGTGAGAATCTGCACGCCGTAATGCGTTTTTGAGGATAGTTTCATTTGCTTGTTTACTTAATCCTTTTTAATTCCTACCTGTTTGGTAGGAATTCCGTGGTAATTATAATACTCCGTTTTTTGATTGTCAACGATTTTAACGTAAAAAATACGCCGCAAGCCCGAAAAAATTTTTCGGGCTTGCGGCGAACGTACCGGTTTATTATATTTTAATTATAAACTTTTATTTAAATGTCATACAACTTCGTTGTCGTTTTTATCGAGTTTCCCGTCAGTACAACAAACAATGTAATCGGGAGTGCCGTAGTCCCAACCCGTAGTTTTGTCTATTGCACGCCATTCGGCTTTCGTTCCGTTAAAGATAATGCGCGATAGTTTTTCACAGCCGGAAAAGGCATCTTCTTCGATAACGGAAGCGCTGCGTCCGATATGGATACTGACCAGATTGCTGCAACAATAGAAAGACAAATATTCTATCTTTTTTACGTTGTCCCCGATTTCAATATTTGACAATTCGACGCAATCTCTGAACGCCCCGAACCCTATAGTTGTAACGTTATCCGGTATTGCCAGGCTTTGTAAATCGCTGAAAGCAAATGCCCACGGGGCTATCGATTCAACGCTTTCGTCTGTGGGAATAAGGCTGTTTTTGCATCCCAAAATAATTTTCTTTTCATCTTTGTCAATCAGGCAATTATTTATGCCTGAGTACTTTATATTGTCCGGATCGACATTGATTTCGTCCAGAATTCCTTGGTAGTATCCGACAAAAACAGGAGCCTCTATATTGGTTACAGTGCTTCCGATAGTAATTTTTCTTAAACTGTTACATCCGCAGAATGCGTATGTGCCGACGCTGATTATTCCGTTTTTTATGTCAACAGAAGTTATTTTTTCACACCCTTCAAACGCCGCATATGCTATACCGCGCGTGTTTGACCTGAAAACGATGTCGTTCAGATCTTTGTTTTCGACGCCGATCACCCAGTCTTCAACATAAATCAATTCGTTTGTTGTATTAAATAATTTCTCGTTGCAACCGGAAAACGCCTTTTCTCCTATGCTTATTATACTTTCAGGAATAAAAATGTTTGTCACATTATCACAATTTTCAAAAGCGTTATCATCGATTCGCGTAACTTTTTTATTGTTATAAGAGTCCGGAATTTTTATCGCGTTCGGAAGAGATAACGTACTGTTTTTATTTGCAGAGATCGAATATGTCCCGTCATTTAAAAGAGTAAAAATAAAGCACTGCGGGTCGGTAGATTCTATATCGTTACAACGAGAGCAAATTCCGCCGACATGATCATGACCCAGCGCGGGGATCTCTGTTTGAGCAATAAGTTCTTCATTGCAGACGGAACAATGCTTACCTTCGGTTAAACCCGACGACACACATGTCGGGGCGACGGCTTTGTCCGTTTCTTCCGCGTGCGTTCCATATTCTCCATATTCAAACGTTTGATTGCTTTTGGCTCCGCAAGAACAGGAAAGATAATATTCGGCTCTTTTAATGCAGGTAGCCTTCGTTTTCAAAAAATCATCTTCGGCGATTTGTCTGAAATCGTGGGTGTGGGATAAATCGGAACTCTCATCGGTTTGGCTTGTCGAATTGTCTGCGGAAGACAGTGAAGAGCCTGTCGGAGTTCCGCTGAAACAACCGGTCTGGCAAAGAATCACACCGAAGCATAGAGTCACCGCGAAAACAACTGTTAAAATTGAAGCAAGTAATTTTTTCATAGTTATTCTCCTTAAAATAAAAAATGCGTCACGCACAGAGCGTAACGCACTGTAAAAATGTACGCCTTCGCTTTGCTGCAACGCAAATCAGTTTATAAACCGCAAAAAGTTTTTGTAACGCGAAAATAGGTACACTTCCACCGAAGTATACTTTTTACGAGTTTATATTAAATTTGCGTTGCAACACAAGTCTATCACGTTTAATAATAAAAAGCAATAAAAAAAGAGTCTGTCGCAAGACTCTTTTTAAAATCGGTTTTTAAAAAACGAAACGCACAAGGCTTACGCTTCGAGGGGCTGCGGCTCGGGGTTTATCGAACGGACGTATTTTCTCATGCTCTTGGACGACAAAAGCAACACGCCCGCAACGATATCGACGACAAGGTCGAACATGACGTAACAATTCGCAAGGAAACTATAAGCGAGCGGATTCATATCGCCCGCGTAAACGTAAAATACGAAATAACCGCTTATAACGTGCGCAAAATAACGGAAAAGGCACGCTATCGTCATACCTGCGATAAATTCCGCAAGCATATTGCCCTTGAGAAATTTGAAGTTTTTGGCGATGCCTGCAAGCCCGAGCGCGGAAAACGCGATGGGATAATCGAGAAGAACCTGCATCGGCTCGTAAACGCTCGGATTCTGAATGAACTGCAGAACGCCGTAAATCACGCCCGCAAACAAACCTTTTCTCGCGCCGAAAATATAAGCGTAAAGCATAAGCGGGAGCATACTAGCAAGCGTTGCCGAACCGCCGCCCGGCACGGAGAAAAACTTAATGTAAGAAAGAGCGAAAGAAAGCGCGACGCAAACGCCGGCATAAGCAAGGCTTTTCGTCTGAGAAGCCGTTCCGTCGTCTTTGCCGAAAATCAGTCCGAGCGCGATTATCGCAAGTACAAGCACTGCGGTAAGGATATAATAAACGGCATTGTCGCTCGCCGCGAAGTAATGTTGTTCGTCGTCCGAAATCCAATCGGTTACGGTAGGCAGAGTCACGAGAAGAATCACCGAATAAATAACGACCACCGCCAAGGCAATATAAGTGAAATACTTGCTCGCTTTCGGCGCGTATCTGCCGATAATAAGTCCCGCAACGACGGTGACGAGCAACGTGCAGAAGAACCCGACAAAGAGGAAGAAATTGGCGTCGAGTTCGCCTTTAACTTCCATTCTTGCGATCTGCAGATACAAAATAACGGCGATGAGCGTTACGGAATAGCCGATCACGACGCCCGCAAACACCTTTTTAAAACTTGCGAGAGCGTCTTTTTTCTTGAACCATACTATCGCGAACGCGATAAGAAGCGCCGCGGCGAGCGCGAGCGTGAACCAGAGGGAAAACTCCTGAACGGCGGTTATCACCGTTTTGAGCGTACCCTTGTCGAGAGTCAACAAATCTTTCATGATTTCTCCTTTGCGGCAAATGCGGCAAAATTAAGGCATAATAAAACCCCGCCGCATATCGCGCGCCGGGGCATGCCGACCAAGCATAAAAGAGAATTCGCGTTTAATTCCATACAAGCATTACCTTGTCAGGTTCAACGGGTATAATCTCAGCCCGAAAAGCATTTCCGCAATTTTACGTTTAACGTTTCGCGTTTTGCGATTCTGCGTTCTGCGTTTCGCTTTTCAAGCACCCCAGCGTTTTATTTTTTCTCGATTATATTCCGAAAAATTTTTTATGTCAATCGTTTTTGCGGTGTTTTCTCATTTTTGAATTCCGCGTTTAATAACATATATTATGATTTATCGCTTATCGGATTGCAACGAAGGAAAACTTTATAAAATCGTCGCCGTAAACCTGACGGAAAAACAAACCGCGAAACTGGACAAACTCGGAATTTTCCCCGGCGAAACGGTAACGATAACGAGGAAAATCGGTAAATCTGCGCTGCTAATCGGCGCGGGCGGCGCGGTTATCGCCGTCGGAAGGGAAATCGCCGAAAAAATCGAAGTCACGGAAGAGATCGCGGAAGACGGACGTACAGAATCGGGGGCAGATTATGGCAGAAAACAATAAACGTATTGTCGGCAAACGCAAAATCGTTCTCGCGGGTAACCGCAAAATCATTCCCGCAAACAAACACGAAACAATTCACGCAGACAAACGCAATATCGTTCTCGTCGGCAACCCGAACGCGGGAAAAACCACGCTTTTCAACGCATTGACCAGCAGAAACGAAAAGGTGGGCAACTGGCACGGCGTTACGGTCGAAAGCGCGAGCGCGACCGCCCGACTGAAG
>CAVJNC010000030.1:614-18764 GCA_963650905.1 Subdoligranulum sp. APC924/74 | reverse complement strand
ATTCTATATGGATAAATACGGAAGCAGCGGAAAGGTAAGAATGAGATATAATTTCCCGATATTTTTATTCTTTATTATGACTTTCGTTATAATGATAATCTTAATTTTTGCCGTCGCTTTGCAATAAAATGCGGACTTTTCGACAAAAGTCGTTAATATATAAACACAAAGGAGAAGAAAAAATGAAATCAAGACCAATCGAAAGCGTTTCCGACGCTAAAAAACAACTCACGTTGACGATAATCTGGTACGTTATCGCGGCGATTTTCGGGACAATAGGACTCGTGTTCTTTTTCCGCGACAAGAACTTCGGCAACTGGCTTATCTGCGGCTGCTTCTGCTGTGTTCCGATTCTGGGAACGACTTTGAAAGGCGCGTTTGAGCAGGGCAAAAAGGGTTACCGCGACGGCGCAAATACCTATACCACTTCGGTTTACGGAAACACGGCTTACACTTCCAACCATCCGTACAGAGGAGCGATTTTAGGGTTTATCGGCGGACTGATCGGAGGCGTGCTTTTCGGCGCGATACTTCTGCTCATTCACGTAATAATGAATATTTCCTGCATAACGCAACCCGTCAAATACCTCAAAGCAAACAAAACGAAATAACCGGAACATCTCAAAAGACCGCCTTCGGGCGGTTTTTTGATGCCGTATCCTTCAAAAACCCCCATAATCCGACAGTTCTTCGCAAAATATTCGCCTTTCGGTATGTTACAATTTTTCTCGTGAGGTGAACTATGGAAATAAAATACGCGCAATCGAAAGGTAAACTTTACATATATCTGAACGGAGAACTCGACGAATACACGGCGGGCAGGGCAAAATCGGAAATCGAAAACGCCGTCGCCTCGTCCGGAAACATAAAATGCGTCGTTTTCAACTTCGCGAATACCTCGTTTATGGACAGTACCGGAATCGGCGTTCTGCTCGGGAGATACAAAACGCTGAAAAAAGTCGGGATACCGATTTATATCCAGAACCCGAGCGTGAGCATAAACAAGATATTGCAGATATCCGGATTATACGAAATAATGCCTAAAATTTAAAACGGAGCAGAAAATCATGAAAAATAGAATGTTGATAAAATTCGATTCAGTATCCGAAAACGAAGGCTTTGCAAGAAACGTCATCGCCTCGTTTTTATTGCCGCTCAATCCCGGGATCGGCGAACTGACGGATATAAAAACCGCCGTTTCGGAAGCGGTTACGAACGCGATCGTTCACGGATATCCCGATACCGTGGGCGAAGTTACGATGCTTGCCGAAACCGACGGCGAAAACGTACATATCGTTATTTCGGACAGCGGAGTGGGAATCGACGATCTCGAAGCGGCTTTAGAACCGTTTTACACCACAAAACCCGACGAGGAACGCTCGGGAATGGGATTCACCATAATCAAGACCTTTATGGACGAAGTTAAGGTGATATCCAAGCAGAACGCGGGAACAATCGTCGATATGACGAAACGTCTTTCTTCCGTTGCCTGACAAGGGAGTATGAAATGCTTGACGCGGAACAAACCGTTTATTACTTACGAAAAGCAAAAAAAGGCGACAAAAACGCCGCCGGAATATTGCTTGAAAACAATTCGCTTTTAATAAAGAGTATAATCCGCAGATTTAAAAACAAAGGCGTCGATTACGACGATCTTTATCAACTCGGTTGCGTAGGATTTTTAAAGGCGATCAAAAATTTCGACGAGAAATTCGGCGTCGTTTTTTCCACTTACGCCGTTCCGATGATCCTCGGGGAAGTGAAGAGATTTCTCCGCGACGACGGTTGCATAAAAGTTTCGCGGATAATCAAGGCGCAGGCGACGAAAATCAATCGTTATATCGAAGAATATAACCGTAAAACGGGAGAATCGCCCTCTGTGGACGAAATTTCCGCCGCTTTGTCCATCGACAGGGAGGACGTCGTTCTGGCCCTTGACAGCGCGAAAATGCCCGTTTCGCTTTACGACGCGACGGGAGAAAACAACGGCGAAAAGAAAACGGAACTCATCGACAGAATCCCCTCCGAAGAAAGAGAGGACGATATGATCGATAAAATACTTCTTAAAAGCATGATCGAACGTTTGCCGCCGAGGGAAAAGAAAATCATCATAATGAGATATTACAGAGACAACACCCAGAGCGAGATAGCCGAAGCGCTCGGCGTTTCGCAGGTGCAGATATCGAGAATCGAAAACAAAATCATCGAATCGTTCAAAAAACAGATATAGCGGCGATTTCGTTCGGCGGCGAAAACTTTTTCACGGCGTTTTCTTGACATTTTACGTTTGTAAAGTATATAATTCTGCTATGAGAATGAGAAGAAAAAGCCGCTTGGACGAGCGTATCGCCGCCTGCGGAAAATACCTGCTGAAAACGGAAAGCGAAGATTTTTACGCGAAGCCCGTCGAAAAGAGATACGATTTCGTCGACCTGAACGACGTATTCGGAAACAAGAAGCCCGTTATGCTTGAAATAGGCTGCGGAAAGGGCGGATTTGCCTTTAAACACGCCGAAAAATATCCCGACGCGAATCTTATCGCCGTGGAGAAAATAAGCAACGTGATAATCGAGGCGTGCGAAAAAGCGGATATCGAAAAGCCTGCGAACCTCAGATTTATGAACGTCGGCGCGGAAAATCTGCTTTTTTATCTTAAACGCGGAACAATTTCGAGAATTTATCTTAATTTTTCCTGTCCGTATCCGAAATATACTTACAGAAACAGACGTCTCACTTATTACCGGTATCTCGATATTTATAAAGAACTCCTTGTCGCCGACGGTGAAATCCGTTTAAAAACCGACGACAGAAAATTTTTCGAGTTTTCGTTACAATCTCTTTCCGAAAACGGTTTTATTCTTAAAAACGTTTCTCTCGACCTTCATTCGGACGATTTGTCCGATAATATCGAAACCGAATACGAAAAAATGTTCGTTTCGCAAGGAAAAAGGATATATAAACTCGAAGCGTATGCAAAAAACAACCGCATAAAAGGGTAACGTCCTCAATCATTTTTTAACCGCGATTTTTGTCGCGGTTTTTTTATGCCCCGAAATCGTTCTATAAGGAAGATTTTAACATATAAATAGCATAGGACAAGTATGTTGAAATTTTTATCGGGGCGGGACAGAGACGAAATTCTCGCGATAAGAGGCGCGACGGAAGAATTGCGCATAAGAAAGGGGCAACCGATTTGCGTGTCGTATTCCTGTAACGGCGAGCGGAAAAGAAAGGTCTTATCGCGGATTTATACCGACGAAGACATCGAAAACATAGTAATGAAACTTTGCGATTACACCTTTTATTCCAAGGAAGAATCGATCAGGCAGGGTTTTATAACTTCGTCGGACGGAGAAAGAGTCGGACTTTGCGGAAGCGTCGTGAAAAAGAACGGCGAAGTTACGACGATAAAGCGGATAACGTCTCTTTGCGTTCGTCTGCCCAACGACGTCGAAGGAATTGCTCGTCCGTTTTTTCGCGAATACGCGCAAAGCGCGGTAAGTTGCCTCGTGATTTCGCCGCCCGCGCAGGGGAAAACCACTTTTTTGAGAGATTTGGGAAGAACGTATTCCGATAAACTGAATAAAAACGTCGTCTTTATCGACGAACGCGACGAATTTTCGGCAAGCGGCAGATTTTATCTCGGAAAAAATTCCGACGTACTTAAATACGCGGATAAGGAATACGGATTTTCGTGCGGGGTGAGAACGCTTGCGCCCGAAGTCGTAGTCTGCGACGAAATCATGAACGAGAGCGACATATTCGCTTGTAAAAACGCGGCGGCATCGGGCGTTAAAGCGCTTGCTTCGGCTCATTCCGACAACCTGAAAAACCTTTTAAAAAAGCCGATATTTACTGATATTATCAAAAATCGTGTGTTTGATCGTTATATAGAACTTTCCTATGGCGGAAAGATAACGATTTATAACGAAGCGGGTGAAAAATGCTGAAAATCTTTATCGGCGTTCTTGCTGTTTTTCTTTGCTCGGCAATCGGCGCGGCTTATTCGGGAGCGTATAAAAAACGAGCCGATTTTTTCGCGTTGCTTTTGTCTTTCAACTCCGCGTTGAAAGGGAATCTCGTTTTCCGCCGCGAGAACGTCGCCGGAATATTGCGGTCGAAAAAAGAGTATTCGGCTTTGCGCGGGCTTTACCGCTCGGACGAAGAAGAGGAAAAGCCGACGATGCCGGAATTTCTCGCGCGGGAACAACGCGCCGTCATAAACGATTATTTTGCCACGGTCGGAAAAAACGACGGCGAGGCGGAAGAACGCTTCCTCGATTATTACGACGGAATTTTCAAAGCGGAAGCGGAGAAGTGCGACGCCGAAAACATGAAATACAGAAGTCTGGGAAAAAAATTGGGGTTAAGCCTCGGTTTAGTGTTTTTTATCCTGATATTGTGAGAAATTATGGGTATTGAGATTATATTTAAACTTGCGGCGATAGGAATTCTTATAACCGTGATATGTCAGATACTTAAAAAATCGGGCAACGACGATATAGCGACGCTTGTCGCTTTGGCAGGGCTCGTCATCGCTTTAACCCTTGTGATCGGAATGATAAGCGAATTGTTTACTTCCATAAAAGACATATTCGACCTGTACTGAAAATGGAAATCTGTAAAATCGCAGCGATCGGGATAATTGCGGTAATCCTCGTCGCTTACCTCAAAACCGTAAACGTCGAAATAGCGGTTGTCGCCGGAGTGGCGAGCGGCTTGCTTATAATTATCCTGTCTTTGAGTTACGTGAAGGAATTCGTGACGTTCTTTTCGGAGTTGGCGGATAAAGGCGGAATAGACGAATCCGTGTTTAAACTTTCGCTGAAAATCATCGCCATATCCTATCTCGTTGACTTTTCGAGCGGGGTTGCGAGCGATTTCGGACAAGCCGCTTTAGGCGAGAAAATTCTGTTCGCGGGGAAAGTGATCATGATAACTCTCGCCGTTCCGCTTATAAACGATATGATTCAGACCGTGATCGGACTGCTATGAAAAAGAAATTTGTAATATTGTTAATAATTCCGCTTTTTATCGTGATTTTTTCGACAAATTACGTCTATGCGAAAGCGGAAGACGCAACCGACGACGCGATAAATACCGACGGAATCGAGAGCATAGCCGGCGAGATTTACGACAGGCTCGACGTTACGGAAATCGAGAAATATCTCGGCGAACTTATTCCTCCGTTCTCGCGATCGGGCAGTCTTAAAGATTTTATTGAAACGATGATACGTAGCGAAGGCGAAAATTACGAAACGCTTTTCGGCTATCTGATTTCTCTTGTAACAAGCGGATTCGGAGAGCAGTTGCCGGCGTTCGTTTCGTTGTTCGTCCTCATAGTTTTCTCTTCGCTTCTGAAACTTTTCGCTCCGTCGGACAAGTCCGGAGCGGGCGAACTTGCGAATTACGCCGTTTTTACGGCAATAATCTGCATCGTGGCGGGGATTGTTTACGGAACGATCTCGAAAGCCGAAACGACGCTCGACAAACTCTCCGGATTCATCGAGGCGGTATATCCGGTAATCATGACGCTTACGATCGCATGCGGCGCGACGAATTCTTCGCTCGCGATAACGCCTGCGGCTCTGTTTATTTCGGACACGGTCGTCGTTCTCGTTAAAAACGTGTTTTTTCCGATAATGGTTTTTATGTTCGTAGCGTCGATAATCTCAAATCTGAATAAATCTATAAAACTAAAGAATTTATTTGGTTTTTTATCGACTTTTATGAAATGGTCGATAGGGCTTTTCGCTGTTGTGTTCCCCCTTTTTCTCGGGTTGAACGGCTTAAATTCGGGTTATCTCGACGGACTCGGATACAAGACGGCAAAATACGCTTTGGGTACGACGCTTCCTCTTGTCGGCGGCGTCGTCGGGGAAGGAATGAATATGATCGTCGCTTCGGCGGCGATTATAAAGAACGCGTTCGGCGCGCTTGCCGTTCTTATCGTTTTTTCGGTTGCGGTCGTTCCGATTGCGGAAATTATCGTGTTAACGCTTGTTCTTAAACTCATCGCCGCAGTGACAGAACCATTTTCCGACGGAAGAACGGGTGAATTTATTACCGGCGGAATCGCGGTTATCAATTTCGTCATCGCCGCGCTCGTAATCGTGACGCTGATGTATATCGTAACTTTCGTTGCGGTTATCGGTTGCTCCGGATATATTTTTTTCTGAAAATGAAGACTTACGTTATATCGATTTTCATAACGACGATACTGATTTCGCTTGCGCAGATAATCTTACCGAAAGGCAAAATATCGGTCGCGGCGACGGGAATTCTGTCTTTCGCGATGATTTTCTGCTTTTTAAAACCGTTGAACGCCATTTCGTTCGACGTCGGCGCACGGGAAAATCAATCGCGCGAGAGTCTGCAGGCGGAGAATATCGCCGCCTTCAACGATTTTGCGGACAGAAGTCTCGAAAAATATTATTCTGCGGCGTTTATGCGGGTTCTGAAAGACAACGATCTGATATGCGAGAGAATCGTTGTCGAAATATGCGATAAAAATTTAACGAAAACGGAAATTTATTTAAGCAATCCGGTTATGCCGGACGATTACGGGCATATAAATATTAACGTGATAACCGATTACGTGGCAAATTTACTCGGGTTGCAAAGAGAGATACTGACCGTGTATGGATAACGAAAAAAATCGTAAATTCAAAAAAGAATACGTTATCGCCGCCGTTTTGTTTGCCGCCGTCGTCGCGATCGCGTTTTTCTCGCTGAACGATAACGCGAGCGGCGAAACGAAGAGCGAAACAGAATATTACGTCTGCGCGCTCGAAGACAAACTCGAAAAGGCGATTTCGGAAATCGACGGAATAAAAAAAGTCAGAGTGGTTATTTCCGTTTCGGGAGCGGTCGAAAAACTCTATCAGACAGACGAAAAAAGCGTGACGGAAAACGGAAAAACAACCGTTACCACCTCGACGGTTTTTTCGGGCGGGAAACCGTTGCAGATCGGCGAAAAATATCCCGAAATCACAGGAGTCCTCGTCGTGGTAAACGGCGTTAACGACGTCACTTCGAAGATGAACGTTCTCGACGCGGTAACCGCCGTATTCGATATTTCCTGCGATAAAATCAGGATAATCGCCCAATAAAAACGAAGCGGAAAAAACGCCCCGCGGGATTAAATCCGGCGGCTTGGCGAATTTATAAAATTTTTAATCAACCAAAAATATTAAAGGAGAAAAAACCATGTCAAAAAAGAAAAAAATCATCGTATTGTCCTGTATGATCGCCTTGCTCGTAACAACGGCGGTACTCAACTTCGTGTTTGCTCAGTCCGTTTCGGCAAGCGACGACGCGACTCCGACCGCAAGTTATTTTTCAGAAGTAAAAACGACGAGAAACACTTCCAGAAACAAGCAACTCGCCCAGATCGACGAAGTGATATCTTCCGACGTCGAAAACGAAGAGGCAAAAAACGAAGCGATTGCGATGAAACTCAAAATCTCGAAGATAATGGAGCAGGAAAACCTTCTCGAAAATCTCATCAAAGCCAAAGGTTACGACGAAGTCGCCGTTACGATCGGAATGAGTTCGGATAACGTCAGCATAATCGTCAAGGACGCCGAATTCGATCAGGACGACGCGATACTTATTTACACCATCTGCGCGAACGAAGTGAACGCTTCGCCCGATAACGTATACATTCAGGCAATTTCGTGAAAATTCGCGACAACGCGGGATAAATCCGGAAAAACGCTTTTCAAAAGGGAAAAAGTGTGCTATAATACTTTTAAAGTATTATACGCCGTCAGGCGAACCGAGGTTTATCGTGACAGAATATAAAAACAACGTTTCCGAAAAGAAAGGTAAAGTTATTTATAATATTGGTATCGTCAAGGGTATTGTCAGGCTTGCCGTCGAAGACGTTTCAGGCGTTGCCATTCAGTACAAAAAGCGCGCCGTAAAAAAGAGCACGGACGGCATAAAGGTCGATTGTTCCAACGGGCTTATCAACGTCGCGGTTTCGGTGGACGTATATTACGGATACGGTATTTCGGACGTCGCTTACGATATCCAGCGCAACATAAAGCATAGCGTGGAATCGATGTCGAAATATAAAATCGGCAACATCGACGTAAAAGTGAACGGCGTTATCTTCCCCGAAGAAAACGTCACGGCGTAACCGCAACGCGCGGATTACGGATATAAATTTTAAAATTTCCCGTAAAAATCTCGGTTGTCGTCTTTTCGGCGGCAATCGTGATTTATGCGGTATAAACACGAGAGAGAAGTTATGAGAAGAGATTCGAGAGAAGCGGTTTACAAGATTTTATACGCAGATTTATTTTACGAAAACGACGACGAGTTCGAAAAGGAAACGATGTCCGAATCGTCGCTTTCCAAGGACGACGAAGCATTCGCGAACATGCTTCTTTCATCAGTGAAAGAACATAAAAGCGAACTCGAGGAAATAATCGACAAACACGCGCGGGGCTATCGCTTCGAGCGTATTTTTTCTACGGATAAATGCGCGCTTTATATCGCGATCGCCGAAATGAAATATTTCGACGATATTCCCCGCGTAGTTTCGATAGACGAAGCGCTTGCTCTCGTGAGGAAATATTCGACCGAGGAAAGCCTTAATTTCGTTAACGGCATTCTCGCTTCCGTAAAAAAAGAACTGGAGGCGTGATATGCAATTAATCGACGGAAAACTCGTTGCAAAAACGATTAGAGAAGATTTAAAACAAAAAATCGCCGAGGCTTACGATAAATACGGCAAGAAATTCGCGCTGACGGTGATTATCGCCGGCGACGATCCCGCTTCGCAAATTTACGTGCGCGGCAAAAGCAAGGCTTGCGAAGAAGCGGGGATTATTTCGGAAACGATCGTTCTTCCCGAAAGCGTTTCTCAGGCGGAAATAGAAAATATCGTCGGGGAAAAGGCGGCGGACGACAATATCGACGGTGTTCTGGTTCAACTTCCGCTTCCGCGCCATATCGACGAAGAGAGCGTGCTTAAACTTATTCCGCCCGAAAAAGACGTCGACGGTTTCAGCGAGAGCAATATCGGTCGGCTCGCTTTGTTTTCGGATAAAGGGCTTTATTCCTGCACGCCGTTCGGAATAATCAAACTTCTCGAATATTATAATATCCCGCTTAAAGGGAAACATGCCGTCGTCGTCGGCAGAAGCAACATTGTCGGAAAACCCGTCGCCCTTATGCTTCTGAAAAAGGACTGCACGGTTACGATTTGCCACAGCAAAACCGAAAATCTTGCCGAAATAACAAAAACGGCGGATATTCTTGTCTGCGCGGTCGGTAAAAGAAATATCATAACGGCGGATATGGTCAAAGACGGAGTGGTCGTCGTCGACGCGGGCATAAACAGAGCGGACGGCAAAGTTTACGGCGACGTGGATTTCGATAACGTAAGCAAAAAAGCGTCTTATATAACGCCCGTCCCGGGGGGCGTCGGGCCGATGACGATAACTATGTTGCTTTATAACACGTACGTTTCGGGTATGAGGAAAATTCAAAAATGACAAAAGCGGAATATAACGCAAAACACGCCGAAATTACAGACGATTTTTTAAAGTATTCCGAAACTGCTTTCGGCGGGATAACAACTCCGAACGCATTGGCGGAAGCGATGAAATACAGTTTTTTTGCAGGCGGGAAACGGATAAGACCTGTTCTGACGCTTGCTTTCGGCGAGACGCTCGGGCTTGATAAAAACGTCGTTATGCCGTTTGCATTCGGTCTGGAATGTATTCACACCTATTCGCTCATTCACGACGATTTGCCTGCGATGGATAACGATTCGCTTCGTCGCGGCAAGCCGACCTGTCACGTTAAATACGGAGAAGCGACGGCTCTTCTGGCGGGCGACGCGCTTTTGAATTTCGCGTTCGAGCATATTCTCGGCGCGATTTCGACAAAGAACGAAATAAACGCTCTTAAATGCCTTGCGGATTGCGCGGGGTACAGGGGAATGGTTTCGGGGCAGGTTTCCGACAAAGAAAGCGAAAATACCGCCGAACAAAACGAAGAAAAACTTTTCGAAACTTACGAATTGAAAACGGGAAAACTCCTCACCGCGCCTTTCGCGATGACGGCTCTTCTGAAAGGCGAAGAAGAACTTATACCGCTTGCGGAGAATATAGGAAATAATTTCGGCAAAGCATTTCAATTTGCAGATGATCTGAAAGATATTTTACTATCGTCCGACAAGACGGGAAAAACCTCCGGCAAAGACGAACGCGAACGTAAATTCACGTCGGTATCCGTTTACGGCGCGGAAAAAGTAAAAAGAGAAATACGTTCGCTTATCGGAATGGTCGTCGAAGAACTTAAAAAACTATCCGGAACGGAATTTTTGATTTGTCTCGTCGAATCGATCGACGATTTCGTCGTCACTAAAGGTTCAAACGACGGAATATCGGAAACGAAACTATGAGATTGGACGCGTATCTGTTTTCCGTGAAAAAATTTCCGTCGCGGACCAAATCCGCCGAGGCGATTGAGAAAGGTTTGGTTTCGGTAAACGGCAAAACCGTTTTAAAACCCTCGCAAAACGTAAACGATTGCGACGCGGTAACCGTCCGAGAAAACGACGAATTCGTTTCCAACGGCGGATATAAACTCGAAAAGGCTTTTTCCGATTTCGGAATCAACGCAGACGGACTTGTTTTTGCCGACGTAGGCGCAAGCACCGGCGGTTTTACCGATTGTCTGCTTCGTCGGGGAGCGAAAAAAGTTTTCGCGATAGACGTGGGAGAAAGTCAACTGAACGAAAAATTGAGAAATGACGAAAGAGTAGTCGTCATCGACAATTTCAACGCGAGGAACCTCACCGCGGAAGTCACCGGAGAATTTACGGACGGCGTTACGTGCGACGTCAGTTTCATTTCGCTGACTTACGTTTTAAAGCCGATATGCGACGTTCTTAAAGACGACGGTTTCGCCGTTACGCTTTTAAAACCGCAGTTCGAATGCGGAAAAAAAGAACTGAACAAAAACGGAATAGTCACGTCGTCAAAAGCGCGGCTCGAATGCGCCTTGAAAATAAAAGCGTTCGCTTTGTCCGTAGGGTTAACCCCGATAAAATTCACTTCCGCCCCGATAAAACAGGGAAAAAACGCAGAATTTCTCTTTTTACTGACTAAAAAAAGAGCCGAAGCGATCGGAGATAAAGAGATAAGCGACGTAATTATGAAAGTTTAAAACGTCGGTTCGGATTATAAAATTCCGTATTAAAGATATGAAAAACATTGCTTTTTTTGAAAAAAAGAATATCGGAGGAGCGCCGTTCGGCTTCGAAACGATAAAAAAACTTCTCGGCGACGACTATTTTTGTTTTCGCGTCGGCGAAGCCGATATCGTTCCCGACCTGATCGTCGTTATCGGCGGAGACGGTACGATTTTACGTACCGCGGCTTACGCCGTGAATACGGGCGCGCCTATTCTCGCGATAAACGCGGGAACCGTGGGGTTTCTGAGCAGTTATGAGAGCGGCGACGTTCAAAAATGCGTCGAAGACATAAAAAACGGTTCGTTGGCGATTTCGGAAAGAAGCGTTCTGAGCGTTAAATCGGGAGAAAACGAATATATCGCTTTAAACGACGCGGTCGTCGAGAGAGATCGTTCCATCGACGGAAAGACGATCGTTACGAAACTCGACGTTTCCGTTGACGGGCAGTTGGTTTATAATCTTTCGGCGGACGGAGTAATCGTTGCCACGCCTACGGGTTCCACGGCGTATTCGCTTTCCGCGGGCGGAGTAATTCTCGCGCCCGATCTGAAATCGTTTATCGTTACGCCCATCTGTTCGCACGCGCTCGGAACACGCCCCGTGGTTTTTAACGACGAGAGCGAACTCGGAATAACCGTCGGGGACAATTCGTGCGATTGCGTGCTGAGCGTGGACGGAAGGCCGGTAGAAAAACTCGGAACGAACTCTTCGGTCACCGTTTCAAAACACATAAAAAGTTTAAAAATAGTCGATAATAACAGTAATTTTTATAAAAGATTACATTTCAAACTTTAAGGTGAGATTATGAGTAAAAAAATAAGACAGGACAAGATTATCGAAATTATTTCGACAACCGAAATCGATACGCAGGAAGAACTCGCGCAAATTCTCAACGATTCCGGATTCAACGTCACGCAGGCAACGGTTTCGAGAGACGTAAAAGAACTCGGCCTTATCAAAATAAACGGAACGAAGCGAAAACACAGATATTCGATAACGGGTTATCGCGGCGAAACTTCCAACGGCGATAAGTTTCTGCATCTTTTCAGAAATTGCGTCGTGGACATAATCCGCGCCCAGAATCTCGTCGTCGTCAAAACTTTAGGCGGCAACGGTAATTCCGCCGGCGTTCTCGTCGATAAACTGAAAATCAAGGAAATCGTCGGCAGCGTTGCCGGCGACGATACGCTCCTTATCGTTACTCATTCGGAACAAGACGCCGAATACGTACTCGAATCCTTACAAAAATTAGTCTCCGACAGAGTTTAAGGTAATGATTAAATCTTTACATCTGAAAAATATCGCGCTTATCGAAAACGCGGAAATAGATTTCGAACGAGGACTGAACGTCCTTTCCGGCGAAACGGGTTCGGGAAAATCGGTGATAATCGATTCGATCAATTTCGTTCTCGGCGCGAAAGCGGATAAGTCAATGATCAGATTCGGAGAGAACGAGTGCCTTGCGTCGGCAGTTTTCGATATTTCCGACCTTGCGGAAGTAAAAAAGGTTTTAGCCGATCTCGACGTCGAGGAATCGGACGAACTCATCGTGACGAGGAAACTTTCGCAGGATTCGAAAAGTTCGCTCAAAGTCAACGGTATTCCGTTTACGCTCTCGATGCTTAAAAGCGTTACGTCGCTTCTCGTGGACGTTCACGGGCAGAGCGAACATTATTCTTTGCTCAAAGAATCGGAACAACTCGGCGTTCTCGATAAATTTGCCGGAGACGACCTTGCGGAACTTAAAGGGAAATGCTCGGAATTATGCGACAAACTCAGGGCGACGGACGAGAAATTAAAGTCGTTCGGCGGAAGCGAAAGCGATCGGGCGATAAGAGCGGATATTCTGAAGTTCCAGATAGAGGAAATCGAAAGCGCGGAAATCAGAGAGGGCGAAGAGAGCGAACTCGCCGTTCAGAAGAAGAAAATCCAGAGTGCGGAAAAACTTTCCGAAGCGTTTGCCGTCGTTCAGAGTTCGCTAAGCGGCGAAAACTGCGCGATAGATTTTATTAATTCGGCAATCAGAGGGCTTTCGCCGATAACGGGGCTTGACGACGAATATCTTGCTTTATACGAAAGACTGAAATCGGTTTCGGAGGAGTTGAACGACGTTTCATCTTCGGTCGAATCAATGGCGGAAGATATCGATATAGACGAAGAAACCGCCGACAGAATCGAGGAAAGGCTCGATAAGATTAAAACTCTTAAAAGAAAATACGGCGCGGACGAAAAAGCCGTGCTTGAATTTTTGGATAACGCTCGCGCCGAATATGAGAGACTGATAGATTTCGACGCGGAATACGCAAAACTCACCGCGGAAAAACAAAAGTTACTCGGCGAACTTAACGGATTATATAAAAAAATATCCGATATCCGCCGCAAAACCGCCGAAAAACTCATTTCCGGCATAACCGCGCAACTCAAAGAACTCGGCATGAAAGACTCCCGATTCGACGTGGAATTCGACGAATTAAAACAGGCTACGGATAAGCAGTACGGAGCAAACGGCGGAGATTCGGTCACGTTTTTGTTTTCGGCAAACCTCGGCGAGCCGGTCAAACCTATGTCGAAGATAATAAGCGGCGGAGAAATGAGCAGATTTATGCTCGCGCTCAAAACGGTCATATCCTCTTATCACGGAATTTCGACGTATATTTTCGACGAAATCGACGCGGGAATCAGCGGTAAAACGGCGGGAATCGTTGCGGAAAAGTTTGCGGAAATCTCGAAAAACATTCAGGTTATCGCGATATCGCATCTTCCGCAAATCATTTCCTTTGCGGACACGTCTTTCAAAATATCCAAGCGTTCGGACGGCGAAAAAACGTTTACCATGATAGAAAAACTCGACGAAAACTCCAAAACGGAAGAAGTCGTAAGGCTTATCGGCGGAGATATGTCGAGCGTTTCGGCGGTAAATCACGCGCGCGAAATGATAACGAAAGCGGACAATTTCAAAAAAAGCCTGAATCCCGATTCCTGATCGGGATTTTTTATAGCGTCGGAATTCCCGATCCGGATTTTTTATTGCTTATCTTATTCTGTATAAAATTACGTTTCACGCGCATACTTGATTTCGTGACGGGCAATCGCCTGTCGCCGAGGAGAGGCCGATGCGAAAAAAGTTCAGATTATTATTAGCAATAGTTTTATCGTTGATTCTGCCTTTATCGTTGAACGTTTACGGCGCGGCGGCCGAAACCGAAAGTCGTTTTTTATATCTCGGCGGAATTCCCGCGGGCTTTACGATCAAAACAAAAGGCGTTACGGTGATAGGGCTTAGCGATATCGTGACGAAAGACGGAATTTTTTCTCCCGCTAAAAACGCAGACATAAAAGTCGGCGACGTTATATTATCGATAAACGACAAACCGATAAACGGCTCGAAATCCATAACCGCCATTTTGAACAAAGAGGGCGGTTCTCCCGTAAAAATCGAAGTCCGGCGCGACGGGGAAACGATTGTAAAACTCGTTCAGCCGCATAAAGACGGCGAGGGAATATATAAACTCGGTTTCTTTCTGCGAGACGATCTCAACGGCATAGGAACGATAACGTATTTCGAAGAAAACGGCGATTTTGCTTCGCTCGGGCATCCGGTTTCGGACGACGACGGAAAAACAGTCGATATGAGTACGGGGAAAGCGTATTTGTGTTCGATAATCAACGTCATTAAAGGCGAACGCGGAAAAGCGGGCGAACTGAAGGGGATTTTCGTCGAAGATACCCCGATAGGCGTTCTTACCGAAAACAGACAGACGGGTTTATACGGTAAGGCGAACGAAAGTTACGATTACGAAAAACTCCCCAAAACGGAAACGGGAGAGGCGATAATCGGAAAAGCGACCGTGACGACCTGTATCGACGGCGTCGTGCCGAAAGATTATCAGATAAGTATCGTTAAAATAGAAAAAAACAATAAAGAAAATAAGAATTTCGTTATAAAAATACTCGATAAAGAACTGCTTTCCGTGACGAACGGAATTTTACAGGGAATGAGCGGAAGCCCGATCGTGCAGGGCGGAAAAATCGTCGGCGCGGTTACGCACGTATTTATCAACAATCCCTCGCGAGGCTTCGGAATATCGATCGATAAAATGCTCGGAAAATGACATTTCGACGCGAAAAAACTCATAGACTTATAATAAGTCCGTGGGTTTTTATTTTATGCCGTTATTGAAGGATAAACTGAAAATACTCAAATACAATATCGCGTTATCGATTTTTTTATCCGCGACTTTCGTTCTCGGATTCGTTCTCGGCATGTTCTTCGGAAACGATTGTTACGATTCGCCCTATTTCAACGGAGTATATACGTATTATATCTGCATTTTCGACGTGGAAACAAGCGTTTTTGCAATCTTTTTCAAAAGACTTTTCGCTTGCCTCGGCGTGTTTTCGGTCGTATTTCTTCTCGGGTTAAATAAGTACGGCGCGTTTGCTTCTTCGGTAATTCTTTTTTACAGAGGTTTGATTCTGGGAAGCGCGGCGACGATTTTTATTTCCCTTTACGGAATATCGGGTTTTCTCGTTTA
Organism: Subdoligranulum sp. APC924/74; assembly: GCA_963650905.1. Taxonomy (GTDB): domain Bacteria; phylum Bacillota; class Clostridia; order Christensenellales; family Borkfalkiaceae; genus UBA10281. The sequence continues at coordinate 3,011 of CAVJNC010000030.1, read as the reverse complement.
CGTTCTTCTCGTTATGATTCAGAACCTGATTATAACCGCGGGAATGATCGTCGCGGTCGCTTTGAACGCATATTATTCCGATATCCCTTTCAATTGCAAAATCAACGATCTCGTCGCTGATTTCGTAATTTCTTTCGGCGTCTGCGTTGCGGGCGTTCTGTATGAATTGCTTTTTCTTACGTTCCTTTTAAGGCCGCTTGCTTTATGGTTCTGAATAATAGACGAAATTTTAAACATACTTCATACAGAGGTGTGAGTATGAGAAAAAAAATATTGTCATTGATTATTGTTTTTATCGTATCGCTGGCGGTTTTTCCGATAAAAATAATCGCTTCGGCAAGTCCCGACAAGAGTTATAAAACGTGTTCGTTATATCTTGCCGAAACGGGAACGGGGCAGGTTCTGTATGCCAAAAACGAAAACGAAAGGCGACCTATAGCGAGCATGACCAAAATTATGCTCCTAAATCTGTGTTTCGAGGCGATTGAAAAGGGAGAACTCGATTTCGGCGAAACCATTACGGTTTCCGAATCCGCAAGCGGAATGGGCGGTTCTCAGGTTTTTCTCGAAGCCGACGGAAAATATAAGGCGGAAGATCTGATTAAAAGCATAATCGTCGCTTCCGCGAACGACGCGTCCGTCGCAATGGCGGAAAGGTTGTTCGGCAGCGAAGCGGAATGCGTTTCCGTAATGAACGCGAGATGCGGCGAATGGAATCTCGGAAACACGTTGTTTTCAAATTGTACCGGACTGCCGAAACCGACGCAGTATTCGAGCGCGAAAGACGTCGCCGTCATGATCTCGAAACTCATCGACCATAAAGATTATTTCAGGTTTTCAAAGATATGGACGGATGAAATAGAGCATAAAACGGGCAGAAAAACAGGGCTTACGAACACGAATAAACTCGTAAGATTTTACGACGGATGCGACGGCGGCAAAACCGGCTTTACGTCCGATTCTGGATTCTGCCTCGCGGCAACCGCGAAAAGAGGCGCGCTCAGGCTTATAGCGGTCGCCGTTAACGCGCCCGATTCGAAGACGAGGTTCGCCGAGGTTTCGTCGCTGTTTAATTACGGTTTCGAAAACTTTACTTCAAAAAACGTCGTCGATTCGTCAAAACCTCTCGATCTTGACGTCAAAGTAGACAAGGGAACGAAAGAAAAGGTAAAAATAATTCCGGAAAGCGACGTTTACGTCTTTTCTGAAAGAAACAAAAAAGAAAACGTGACGATCGATTTCAAACCAGATAAAATCGTCGCTCCCGTTAAAAAAGGCGACCGGGTAGGGGAACTTATCGTTTACAGAGATAACGTGGAATATAAACGCGTCGTAGTTCGCTCGCTCGACGACGTGACGAAAAAAACGTATTTCGATTACGTTAAAAATATCGGCGAAAAATGGTAAAGGAAAAGCGAAGAGTTAATTCTCTTCGCTCGTTTCTTATTCGTTGCCGTTTACCGTTTCTTTGTTCTTCGCTATTTCTTTGCTTTTCGCTATTTCTTTGCTTTTCGCTATTTCTTTGCTTTTCGCTATTTCCGCAAACCTGTGATATTCGCTTTTTTTAACGCGGAGTCTGACCTCGATTTCGTTGTCGAGATATTTTATTTCGGCGCGTTCGGCGTATTTCTTTTGCTTGAAAAACAAATCCTGCTCAGGATAATCGAGCGTTATGACGCACTCGACGAAACGATCGTCAAAGAAATCTTCGATTCTCGTTTTCAAGGTGTCAACACCCTCTCCGGTTTTTGCAGAGATGATTGCTCCGTCTTTATAACAAAACGTAAAATCGCTTATATTATCGCATTTATTGTAAACTTTTATGACAGGCGAAGTAACTCCGATTTCTTTTAAAATCTTATCGGTCGTTTCGGATTGCGAAACAAAATCATGCGTAAGATCGCAAACGTTCAGAATGAGATCCGCGCTTTTTATGCACGCGAGCGTCGATTTGAAAGCCTCGATGAGATCCGTCGGGATATCCCTAATAAAACCTACCGTATCGAAGAAAACTACGTTCGTTTTTCCGAGCCTTACCTTACGAGCCGTCGGATCGAGCGTGGCGAAAAGCCTGTCTTCGGCAAGCACGTCGCTGCCGGATAAAAGATTTAAAAGAGTGGATTTTCCGGCGTTTGTGTAGCCCGCAAGCGCGACGGTCAGAACGCCGTTTTTATTCCTTCTTTCGCTTTGAATTTCGCGCCTTTCCGCAAGTTCTTTCAATTGCGATTTAAGGTTCTTTATGCGTCCGAGAATATGCCGTCTGTCCGTTTCGAGTTTGGTTTCGCCGGGGCCGCGCGTTCCGATGCCGCCTCCAAGTCTCGACATCGATTTTCCCTGACCTTTCAGCCGCGGAAGAAGATATTCGAGTTGAGCGACTTCTACTTGCAGTTTACCTTC
>CAVJNC010000030.1:0-604 GCA_963650905.1 Subdoligranulum sp. APC924/74 | reverse complement strand
GGCGTTAAGAGCGAAAATATCGAGTATCAGAGCGGTTTTGTCGAGCGTTTTCAAATCAAAAAAATCGGAGAGATTTTTTGCCTGAGCAGGGGAGAGCGAACAATCGCAAATAACGGTCGTCGCTCCTTTTTCTTCCGCGTCGGTCTTGAATTCCGCAAGTTTTCCTTTTCCGAAGATCGTTGCGGGGTTGATTTCGCGGATATTCTGCGTTCCGAACCCTGCGATCGACGCCCCCGCGCTTTCGACCAACGCTTCCGCTTCGGCGATTCTTTCGCCGATATCGCCGCAATCTTTTTCTGCGAAAACGGGGAAGAGCAGATATACTTTTTCATTCGGTTTCTTTTCAATCATATCGGTCTTTTTTGTTATCGTCCTTATTGTGCAGTTTTACGATTTCCGCCGAAGATTTCCTCGAATCCTGATTAATCGCGGCGTAATGCTTTCTTGTCGTGTTGACGTCTTTATGTCCCAAAAAATCCGCCACGGCGTAAATATCGCCCGTTTTTCTGTATAAATCCGTGCCGAAAGTGCTTCTCAGTTTGTGCGGAGTGATTTTTTTGAGCGGGGTAACTTCTTTGGCGTAACCTTTAACGAGATCCTGCAC
>CAVJNC010000029.1:10366-19209 GCA_963650905.1 Subdoligranulum sp. APC924/74 | reverse complement strand
GTTAAAGGGTTTCACCGTTATCGAAAACTGCGCCGAAGAACCCGAAATAATCGATTTACAGAATTATCTCAATATGCTCGGGGCGAGGGTTGCGGGCGCGGGAACGAAAACGATAACTGTGGAGGGCGTCGATAAACTTTATCGGGGAGAAATCGCGTTCACGCCGCGTCGGGACAGGATAGAAGCGGGAACTTTTCTGCTTTGCGGCGTGTGCGCGGGGGGAGAGATCGAATTCAACGGCTTAAATACCGAAGAAAGTTTGCCGCTTTGCAAAATAATCGGTCGTAACGCTTGCAAAATATATAGAAAAGATGATAAAATATACAATGTAAAATTCTATGCGAGAAAAGAGGGTTTCGGCAAGGTCGTTGCCGAACCTTACCCGCGTTTTCCCACGGATCTGCAACCGCAGATAACCGCGGCGGCTTGTTTGCCCGAGGGACTTACGGTCACGGAGGACAGGGTGTTTCCGTCGAGGTTTTCTTACGTTCCGGAACTGAAAAAGATGGGCGCGGATCTCAGAGTGATTGAAAACGTTTGCGTCATATCGGGCGGAAGATTGCACGGCGCGGTCGTTTCCGCGGGCGATCTGAGGGGCGGAGCGGCTTTGTGCCTTGCCGCGCTCGGCGCGGAAGGGGAAACGGTCGTTTTAAACGTTTCGCATATAGACAGAGGATACGAAGATTTTGAAATCCGGCTGAGAGAACTCGGCGCGGATATAAAGAGAATAACGCCGTAACCGATCGGACGAAAAGCGGCGGTCGTCGGTATCGAGCAAGGAACGATACCGATTCGGGGAGAATTGCAAATGAAGTATAAAAAAGCGATAATATTCAGCACGGTAATGATATTCGTCGTTGCGGCGGCGGTCGCGCTCGGCTGGCTTTTCAGGGCGCGTTATTTTATCGTGAACGATCTGAACGGATTGACGGGAGAAACCTCGGAGAACGCGATTTATTCTTTCGTCGGCGAAACGCTTGAAAAAAATTATAAAGGGAAGTGGATTTTCTCTTTCGACGCGAAAGATATAGAAAACGATCTTTCCGCCGATCCTTACGTCGAACTGATAGAAGTGAAGAAAATCGCGCCGGATAAAATCTCGGTCACGTTCAGCGAGAGGAAAGAACGCTTTTTAATCGTCAGCGGAGATAAAGGTTACGTCACCGATCAGGCGTATAATCTCCTGCGGGACGTCGCGGCGGCGGATTTCGGCGAGCGGGAGGAAAAACTTATCAGAGTCGACGTATGCGGTATGGACGAACTCGATTTTTCCGCTTTGCCGAAAGGGAAGAAAATAGCGTTCGAAGAAGAAAACCTCTTCGGCGCGGCGACCGATATTTTCGGTAAGTTTTCGGATAAACTCAACTTTATTTCGGGAATAACGATAGACGGAGAAAAAAACATAGTCGAATACCGCGCGCAGACGGGCGTTCTCATCAGCGTCAGTTTAGCCGTCGCTTCGGCGGACAAGCCGACCGAGGCGGAAAAAAAGGCGACGAGGGAAAGAATTTGCGAAAGCGTCGCGGAAATAGAAAGCGTGTATAACGGGCTTGACGAAAGAAGCAAACGCCGCGGTTGCATCCGCGTTTACGAAACGGACGAAAAAGTCGTTACGGTTAATTACGAGCCGGACGGCGGCGAAAACGGGGAGGAAGAAAATGTTTAAAAATTGCGTTACGGTTTTAGACGTCGGCTCTTCCGGAATAACCGTCATCGTGGGGCAGAGAGGCGTTAACGACACCATAACCGAAAGGTATGTCGCAAAGAACGAATACAGCGGTTTTGCCGAGGGCAGGTTTTTCGATATCCGCGAACTCGAAGCGGCGGTCGCCTCGGCGATAAAATCCGTTTGCGCCGCGCTCAAAACGACCGTTAACGAAATAACGGTATGCGTCCCGGGGGCGTTCGTCAGGCTCGAAAACAGAAAATATAAAATCGTGTTCGGCAAAAAGAAGAAAATAACCGAGGACGACAAGAAAGACCTTTTCGACGCCGGACAAGATCTCGTCGAAACCGAAGGCTATGAACTCATAAATCGTTCGGAGATATATTTCGCGCTGGACGACAACAGAAAATCTTTTAACCCCGTCGGTCAGTCGTCGGCAATGCTCGGCGGCTATATCGATTACGTTTTATGCGAAAAGTATTTTACGGATATCTTCCGCAAGGCTTTGAAAAAGGCGGGCGTTACGTCGGTCGATTTCGTTTTCGACGCGTTGGCGGAAAGTTTGTATCTGTTCGATTCGCGGCGCAGAGAAACTCCGTCGCTTATCGTCGACTCGGGCTACATAACCACGACCGCGTCGCTCGTTCTCGGCAGCGGCGTCGTCGCGAAACATTCCGAGGACTTCGGCGGCGGGCTTATCGCTTACAGAATAGTGAAAACGTTCGGCATCGCGCCCGACGTTGCGGACGGTCTGCAGAGAATAATCAATTTATCGCTCGCAAGGCAATCGGGGCAGACTTATAAAATCGAAACGAAAAACGGTTACGAGGAATATCTCGCGGAAGAAATCAATTCCGCCGCTACGGAAGAGATCGACCTTTATCTCGATAATCTCGAAGCGTTTATCGCGGAAAACGTTCACAAGGTGAACGGCGGATTCGGGGTTTATCTCACCGGCGGAGGATTATCTTATATCAGGGGTATTAAAGAATATATATCCGCGCGTCTCGGTTTGCCCGTGGAAATCGTAAGGCCGAAATTGCCGTCTTACGGAAAGACGGAAGAAACGTCGTATTACGCCGCTCTCGATTACGCTCTGAACGAGCAGGAAAAGAAGAAAAAGGGATTTTTAGGGTTTTTCAGAAAATAAAAGAGGTACGAAAGATGAATATAGGATTGAACGGGATGGACGTAAACGTCTGCAAAATCATGGTTGCGGGCGTGGGCGGCGCGGGCAACAACGCCGTGAACAGAATGATAGAAGCAGGGGTTTCTTCCGCGGAATTTATCGCAATAAATACCGATAAGCAGGCGTTGATTCTTTCGGAAGCAAGCGAAGAAAATAAAATCGCCATCGGCGAAAAACTCACTAAAGGGCTCGGCGCGGGTTCCAATCCGGAAATAGGTATGCAGGCGGCCGAGGAAAGCAAGGAAAAAATCAAAAATCGTCTGCAGGGCGTCGATTTGCTCTTCATCGCCGCGGGTATGGGCGGCGGAACGGGAACGGGCGCGGCTCCCGTCGTCGCAAAAATCGCGCGCGAATGCGGTTGCGTAACGGTTGCCGTCGTCACGAAACCGTTTATGTTCGAGGGTAAACGCCGCGACGAAAACGCGAGAAGAGGAATAGCGGAACTGAGTAAAGTCGTCGATACGATAGTCATAATTCCGAACGACAAACTTCTCGAAACTCTTCCGCCGGACACTTCGATGATAGAGGCTCTGAAATACGCCGACGAAAATCTTCGTATGGGCATATGCGGCATCGCCGATCTTATCTCCACGCCGTCGCTTATCAATCTCGATTTCGCGGACGTCAAAACCATTATAAAAAACAAAGGTTACGCTCATATGGGCGTCGGCATGGCAAGCGGCGACAACAGAGTCGTGCAGGCGGTGAAAAAGGCGATTTCAAGCCCCTTGCTCGAAACGAGCATAGAGGGCGCGAAGGGCGTGATTCTCAACGTGAAAGGCGGCAACGACCTCACGTTGGGGCAGGTTTACGAAGCGGCGAATCTCATTAACAGCGTTATCGACAGTTCTGCGACGATTATTTTCGGGGCGAATATCGACCCCGATTATAACGAGAAATTCGAAATAACGGTCATCGCCACCGGATTTACGGATAAGGACGCGATCGCCGAAGAGAAGAAAGAGGAGCAACGCGATAATTTCAAAAATTACGTAAACGACGATTCCGCGCCCGAAAGAGTGGACGTCGTCGCTCCGCGTCGCCCCGCAGCGACCGAAGAGACCGAATCTTCCCGCGCGACTTACGATATCCCGCAAAAGGACGCCAACGCGTTGCGTTCCGCCCGCGAAACGGCGGGAGCGGAAGAAAATCGTCGCCCCGCGCGCCCCGAAATACGTCCGGAAATACGTTCAGAAATACGCCCCGAAACGCGCCGAGACGAATACGTCGGGCGGGCGGAAGAACCGCAGGATCAACCCGAGGAAGACGAAGACGACGAAACGAAAGATTTCCCGTCTTTTATGAAGAAACTTTTCAGAAAGAACAAGTAAAGCGAAAAACGAACGACGTCATTAAAAATCGTTTTGAATTAACGGCGTCAGAATTTGTTTTAAATAAAAAAACAAGCCTGTTTTACCGTTTTCAGGTTGCGGTAAAGCAGGCTTTTTAAATGGGCGAATTACAATGAATTTTACACTTCGGTTTTGACGAAATCGGTCATTTTGCCGACGAATTCCGCGGAAGTTTTTTCGTCTTTATCCCATGCGGTGAGATAAAATTTAAGTTTCGGTTCCGTGCCGCTCGGGCGCGCTATCAGCGAAAATCCGTCGCCTTTGAAAACCATAACGTTGCTTTTCGGCAGTCCGTCCAGTCCGAGAGAGTAGTCTTTGATTTCGGTAACCGCCTTTCCGCAGATTTCGCCGAACGGATTTTTGCGTAATTTATCCATAAAATCCGCCATGAAAATCATGCCTTGTTCTCCCTCGAAATATTTCGAGTATAACGCGGAACTGTAGTAACCGTACTTGCCGTAAAGGAAATCGAGAGCGGCGGAGAGGGACAGACCGAGCGATTTATAATAACACACCGTTTCAACGATCGTCATGACGGCAGAAACGGAATCCTTATCCCTCGCGTGCGCGCCGACGAGATAACCGTAACTTTCTTCCATGCCGAAAACGAAGTTTTTGTCCGGATTTTTATCGATAGTTTCGCCGATATATTTAAATCCGGTGAGAACGTTTATCGTTTCCACGCCGAACGATTCCGCGATTCTGCCCGTGAGCGGCGAGGTCACGATGGTCGTGACAACGTAAGGATTTTTCGGAATCGCGTTTTGCGCCTTTTTCGTCGACAGAATGAAATATTCCATCAGCGCGCCCGTTTCGTTGCCGTTAAAAAGCCGATATCCGCAGGTCTCTTCGCGGAAGGCTATGCCGAGTCTGTCCGCGTCGGGATCGGTTGCGATGATGAGTTCCGCGCCGGTTTTTTCCGCCGTTTCGATCGCTTTTCCAAGAGCCGCTTTTTCTTCGGGATTAGGGAACGGGCAGGTGGTGAAGTTGCCGTCGGGATATTTCTGTTCGGGAACGACGGTATAATCGGTTATTCCCATTTTTTTGAATATTTTTTCCACGGGAACAAGCCCCGTACCGTTCAGCGGCGTGTAAACTATCGACGGCACGTACTTTTTGTCGAACGGCAGAGAATATTTATAAATCGCTTCGATGAAATCGTCGAGAACTTCGTCGCCGATATATCCGATCAGTTCGTTTTTCGGCGTGAATTCTTCGAAATAATCGTGCTTATCGATAAATTCCGTTATTTTAGCCGCCGCAACGTCCGTGACCTGACAACCGCGGGAATTATAAACTTTATAGCCGTTATATTCTTTCGGGTTATGGCTTGCGGTGATGACGATTCCCGCCCCCGCGTTAAGTTTTCTCACCGCGAACGAAAGGACGGGCGTGGGCATGAGTTTGTCGAATAAGTATACTTTAACGCCTTTCGCCGACATTATTTCCGCGGCGAGACGGGCGAAAACGTCGGACATATTCCTGCTGTCGTAAGCGATGCAGACGGAATTTTCGCCTTCGCTTAAAATATAATCCGCAAATCCCGCCGTGGCTTTGCCGACGGTGTAAACGTTCATTCTGTTCGTTCCCGCGCCTATTTTCCCTCTCATTCCGCCGGTGCCGAACGCAAGTTCTTTATAAAATCTGTCGTTGATTTCTTCCGGCAAGTCGGAAATTTTCAGAAGTTCTTCGTGAAGAGCGTCGTCGTTCTTAGTTTTTTCGAGCCATAATTCGTATTTTTCGTTGACCATTCTTTTATATCTCCTTGACTTATTTTCAATTATCCGAGCAGTATGCTGTTTTTGTATTCTCTCGGCGTCATCGTCGTTATTCGCTTAAAGGTTTTGGTGAAGTGAGGCAGGGAATCGAATCTCAGAAGATTCGCGATTTCCGAAAAACTGTTGTTTTCGCGTATCAGTTTTTTGCTTTCCTCGATTTTCAGTTCGAGATAATAGTTGATTATCGATTTTCCCGTGCGTTGGCGGAAAGTTTTGCACAAAGTCGTTTTTCCGTAATGGAGTTCGTCCGAAATCTCGTCGAGACAGATTTTTCCGTAAATGTTCTGTTCGAGAATTCTCACGATTTCGTCCTCGATCGCGTCGGAATTTTCGATTTTGGAAATGAAAATTTCGGAGGACGTCGGTTTCGAGGTCTCTTCGCGGATGAGTTTTATCAGCAGTTCTTCGAGGTTGTTCGTTATAACCTGCGCGCCGCCTATGTTCGGATCGGGCTTGAGTTCGAGTTTCTGAAGATTGGGGTTGAATTCGGGAATCCTGAAAGTATTTTTCGCTTCGCTCATTATCGAGGCGAGAAGATTTCTCAATTTGTCTGCCACGACGAAGTGTTTATGCCTGAAATATCCCATGGTTTTGGACTTACACTCGAAACTTACGATAAAAATATTCGAGTCCGATTTCTTGTCGCATTCCACGCTGTGCGGTTCGTCGGGCGAAAGAAAAATCACTTCCCCTTTGTTAAGAAGCGTTTTGCCGAGATCGGACGTGACGTAAATGCAGTTTTTGTCGCAGTAAATCATTTCCCAGAAATTATGCCACTCTTCGGGGAAAACATAGTTTTTCGTCAACCGCTGATAGTGAATGGTGACGATTTTCGAAATCCTTAAAAGCGTGGACACTTTGTACATATAAAACGTTTTTTCAGCCATTTTCTAACCTCTCGGACGCAATTTATCCGAATACGGAATAAATAAAAAGTCCGTTCCGCTCGATTATATCACAAACCTTTTCTTTTTGCAATATATTTTACAAAATTTTTTACGAAAGATATTGCAAATAAAATGAAACATTTTCTATACCATATCGTCGCGAACGGGTATATAATTATAGAAAAAACAAGCGGAGGTATATAACGATGAAATACGTACCCGTTCTGGATAAAGGTTTCAGACCTATGTATGCGGAATTCAGAAAATATTCCGAAGAAGCGGCGAAAAGCGAAAACAAACTTTTAAAAATCTGCGTCGAAAGAAACGACGGCTATAATTATATCTACGAATATAAAATATTCGCAAACGGTCATAAGGAAGAAAACGATCTTATGGCGGAAAGAATCGTCAAAACCATTCTCTGGCTCGTCGGCGGCTATAAAATTTATCTTTCCGGCGACGAAGGCGTTTACGAATTCATAAAGGCGGCTTATACCGACAAAGGTATCAGGGCGTTCGATAAAAACTTTATGGAAAGAGTTTACGAAAAGCCGTTCGAAGTCGTTTCGTGCGACGAGAAGAATTTCCCGAAAGAGAAGAAGTGTTCTCTTTCCGTCGGCGGGCATCTCGACGGTTGCAGAATCGGTTTCGACGCGGGCGGAAGCGACAGAAAGGTAAGCGCGGTCATCGACGGAAAAGTCGTTTACAGCGAAGAAGTCGTGTGGTTCCCGAAAATCAATTCCGATCCGGATTATCATTACAACGAAATTCTCGCGGCGTTCAAAACCGCCGCTTCGAAAATGCCGAGAGTGGACGCCATCGGCGTATCTTCCGCGGGCGTTTACGTTAACAACAAGATAATGGTCGCGTCGCTTTTCCTCAAGGTAAACGACGAGGACTTCGAAAAGAAAGTCAAAACGATGTATATCGACGTCGCTAAAGAACTCGGCGAAAACATTCCGCTCGAAGTGGCTAACGACGGCGACGTAACCGCGCTTGCCGGAGCAATCGATCTTAACGACGACAGCGTTCTCGGCATCGCTATGGGTACGAGCGAAGCCGTGGGCTATATCAACGATAAAGGCGGGCTTAACGGCTGGCTTTCCGAACTCGCGTTCGTTCCCGTGGACTACAATAAAAATTCCATGGTCGACGAGTGGAGCGGAGATTACGGTTGCGGCGTTAAGTATTTCTCGCAGGACAGCGTTATAAAACTCGCCGAAACGGGCGGATTTAAATTCGACGAGAAACTCAGTCCCGCTGAAAAACTCAAAGTAATTCAGAAGATGATGGCGGACGGCGATCCTCTCGCTAAGCAGATATACGAAGATATCGGCTCTTATCTCGGTCATACAATGCCGTTTTACGCTATGTTTTACGGAATCAAGCACGTTCTTCTGCTCGGAAGGGTAACGAGCGGGCTCGGCGGCAACGTGATTATGGAAAGGGCGAACAAAATTCTCGAAGAAGAATATCCCGAACTTAAATTCAGAATAGAAATGCCGGACGAAAAGAACAGAAGAGTCGGGCAGAGCATTGCTGCGGCTTCTTTGGCGGCAACCGCAAAAACCGCAAAATAAACGATTTTCCGCGGCGGCGTTCGCCGCCGCGGTTTAAAAATTTCAAATAAAACGAACCGGAGGGTAATAAAATGAAGGTAATAATAACGAAAGATTACAACGAAATGAGCGAAAAAGCGTTCGGAATCATGGCGGAAGTCGTGAAGAACAAGCCGGACGCCGTTCTCGGGCTTGCAACGGGTTCAACCCCCATAGGTCTTTATAAAAACATGATTAAGGACCACAACGAGAACGGAACGAGTTATAAAGCCGTTAAAACGGTTAACCTCGACGAGTATGCGGGGCTCGACGCGACGAGCGATCAGAGTTACGTTTATTTTATGAGAGATAATCTCTTCAATCATATCGATATCGACCTTGCCGACACCAATATCGAAAACGGCAAAGCGGC
>CAVJNC010000029.1:3471-10356 GCA_963650905.1 Subdoligranulum sp. APC924/74 | reverse complement strand
GTGCGATAGATATAACGCCCTTCTCGAAACGTTGCAGCAGGATATTCAGGTTCTCGGCATCGGCTCGAACGGGCATATCGCGTTCAACGAACCCGGCACTCCGTTCGGCAGCGTCACGCATATCGTCGACCTTACCGAAAGCACGATCAAGGACAATTCGAGATTGTTCAAAAGTATAGACGAAGTTCCCCGTCAGGCTTTCACGATGGGGCTTAAAAACATAATGAACGCGAAGAAGATTCTCATTCTCGCGAACGGCGCGAACAAGGCAAAGGCTGTTTTCGGTCTCGTCAAAGGCGAAGTTACCGAAAAAGTTCCCGCAAGCATTCTTCAACTTCACCCCGATTGCACGCTCGTATGCGACGAAGCGGCGGCAGAACTTATCAAATAACGCGAAACATATCAAATAATTGCCGATTTCTAAAATAACCGGCAGATTTCGGAGAAAAATATGAAAGGATTAAAAAAGGTAAAAGTATACGTAAAAAACGTCGGTATCGTAACGACGAATATCGGAATCGAAAACGGTAAAATAGCGTATATCGGCGATAACGGCGACGATATCGAACCGATTTTCGAAACGAACGGAATCGTTCTCCCGGGGTTTATCGACGAGCATATTCACGGCGCGGGCGGAGCGGACGCGATGGACGGAACGGTCGAAGCGTTGCAGACGATTTCGGAGTTTGTCGCGAGAGAGGGAACGACCGGATTTCTTGCGACGACTATGACTCAAAGCCCCGAAAACATAACCAACGCGCTCAAAGCGGTTAAAAAAATAAGAGAAAAGGGCGAGTATAAAGGCGCGGAAGTTCTCGGCGTTCATCTCGAAGGTCCGTTCATCTCTCCGAAGCACGTTGGCGCGCAACCGCTCGAATACGTCGCTAAGCCGAGCGCGGAACTCTTCGACGAATATAACAAGGCGAGCGGCGATTCGATTAAAATCGTAACCCTTGCTCCCGAAGTCGAGGGCGGACTCGAACTCGTCAGGCACCTTAGCGAAAAAGGAGTGGTCGCTTCGGTGGGGCATACGGGCGGAAAATACGCCGACGTGGTTAAGGCGGTCGCCGCGGGCGCGACGAACGTCACTCACACTTACAATGCCCAGACGGGACTTCATCACAGAGAAGCGGGCGTCGTAGGCGCGGCTATGCTTTTAGACGAACTCAATTGCGAAATGATTTGCGACGCCATTCACGTGAGCGTTCCCGCAATCAAATTAGTCATCAAAAACAAACCGCACGATAAATACACGCTCATAACCGACGCGATGAGGGCGAAAGGTATGCCGGACGGCAAGTCCGAACTCGGCGGGCAGGAAGTTTTCGTTAAGAACGGCGAAGCGAGGCTTGCCGACGGAACTCTGGCGGGCAGCGTTCTCAAAATGAACGTCGCGATAAAAAATCTCGTCGAAAAAGTCGGCGTGCCGTTCACCGACGCGGTTGATTTCGCGACGTATAACCCCGCGAAAAACATCGGAGCGTTGAACGAACGCGGAACGATAGAGGTCGGAAAACGCGCCGATTTAACCGTTCTCGATGAAAATTATGAAGTTCTTTACACGGTCGTGAACGGAAAAGTCGTCTATAAGAAATAAACATATTATATAATAACGATTGCCGCAGGGTTCGCGCTCTGCGGTTTTTTATCGGCGGAAAGTGAATATTATGCAAAGTAAACGCATATTATTCAATTATAAGCGTTTTGCGTGGCGAATTATTAAAATTTACGATAAAACCGAGTTTTTTATAGGGGGTATAAGTTTTTTTAATGACAATCTGCGTGAAAATAGTAGACAAGTTGCTGTAAATGTGATAGAATACGTTTAAATTTAATAAATTAAACTGTTTTGTGCGTTTTTAAGTCGGTAGAAAATGCATAAATTATCAAAGCGGATATCCGCTTTTGTTTGAGGCAAGCCTCAAACAAAAGAATCCCTTAACGGCGAGATTTATTAAATAAAAATTTTTAAAAGCCGCGCCGCCTGAAATTCAAAGCGCGGCAAAAATCTTATGGAGGTAAAAAAATGAAAAAACTTTTAGCATTACTTTTGGCGATGACTATGGTTTTTGCTTGCTTGGCATCCTGCGGCGATAACACCGGCGATGCCGAACACGTTCATTCTTTCGGAGAATGGGAAGTCGTTGCAGAAGCAACCTGTACTTCCGACGGTCTGAAGAAGAGAGAATGTAGTGATAGCGAATGCGGCGAAGTAGACACCGAAACTATCAGCGCTCTCGGTCACGATTGGGGTGACGGTAAGGTTTGCTTGAGATGCGGCGCAGGTAAGGACGTCGTTGCCAACCTTGTTTACGGCGAAGATTATATTTCTCTTTATGAGAAATACGGCAAAGATATTTCCATTGCCGACGTTAAAGAGGATGTAGACGACACAACCCAAAAGCATACGCCTTATATCGAGAAAGACGGTAAGAAATACGCTCTCGGTCTCGATTTCCTTTCGATGGCTATGGTTTACAACACCAAAGTTCCCGAAAATTCCGAAGAATATAAGACCGAAGACGACGTTTACGCCAAGTGGTGGATGTATTACATTCAGCGCTGGAACGAACTTCTTCCCGAAGTTCCCCTTTATTCGAACGAGTATTACGACCTTTACAACACCCAGATCGGCGGCGTGAAAGAACACCCCACGAACCCTTACTGGGGAGTTGCGAACGCTCTTATCGACTGGACTTCTTCGAAGACGGATAACGATATAATCATCGGTAACACCACGGAACTTTCCGGAAAATTCAGATACGCTTCTTTCGGCGCGACTTCTCCGGCCGCTTCCGATAACGATATAACTGCGCTCACGAGCGGTCTTGCAACCGTAACCACCAATAAAGAAGGCGGTTTAACGTGGGATTCCACAGTCGTTAAGTCTCATACCGAAACCCTAAACGCGGACGGAACGAAGACTTTCGAAATCGAAATCAATGAAGGCTTGAAATTCAGCGACGGCTCCGCCATCACCGCGAAGAACTACGTCGTAAACACTCTCGTTTTCTCCACTCCCGTTGCGAAAGAAGCGGCAGGCAAGGATCATAAAGCCGCTATGAGCATAGTAGGTTTCGACGCTTTCAACGCCTACGACGGAACGGCGAATAAAAAAACTTCCAAATACCTCAGCGGTCTGAAACTGCTCGGGGATTACAAGTTCTCCGTAACTCTTTCCGAGGATTACGCTAATTATTTCTATTCTATCGCGTCTGCCGCATTCAGCCCCGAATATCTTCCGGTCTGGCTTGATAACGACGCCGACGTAATATACGATTCCGAAACAAAGGCGGTCGGCCTGAGCGATAGTTTCTACGCTAAGAACGGCGACAGTTACGTTAAGGCGGCTCACATCAAGTCTTCCGCTATGGACGCCGATAAGCAGGCATACACCGTTTATCCCTATTCCGGACCTTACAAAGTAGTAAGTTACGATACGTCGAAGAAGACCGCGATTCTTGAAAAGAACGAAAATTACGCAGGAAACTATGAAGGAACCAAACCTTCTATCAAAAAAGTAACCTACGTTAAAGTTATTTCTGCAACTCAACTCGCTTCGTTCAAATCCGGTCAGCTCGATTTCATTGCGGGAATCACCGGCGGAGATGATACCGATCAGGCTATCGCTTATGCGGACGCCAACAATGATAAAGCCGCTTACGTTCACTACGGAAGAGCCGGTTACGGTAAACTCGCTTTCCGTAACGACTACGGCTCCACTCAGTTTGAAGAAGTAAGACAAGCCATCGCTCTTTCGATGGACAGAACTCAGTTCGCCCTCGATTTCAACGGCGGCTACGGCGGAACGGTTGACGGACCTTATTATAAGAACGCGTGGATGTATAAAGAGGTCGAAGATGAAATTGTTCTTAGTTCTTATTCGCCTTCTCTTGAACACGCAATCGCAAAGCTTGTTGCCGGCGGTTGGATTTACGGCGCCGACGGCAAAGCTTACGAATCAGGCGTTCGTTATAAGAAGATCGACGCTGAAGATATGCAGGAAAAGGATGTTACGTTTAAAGCTAAGGACGGTTCGGCAGAAACGATGGCGTTCAACGCAAACGGCGAACAGGTTGAAATCGGTTCCGTGGATACTTCATATTATCTTATGCCGCTTGTAATCAACTGGTACGGTACATCCGAGAACGATTTCTCGACTTACGTTATATCCTATCTTTGCACGGCAAATTCCATAGCGTCCAAAGCGGGCTTCAAGGTTTGTTATCAGCTCGGCGATTTTGCTCCGATGCTCGACGAATTCTATCAGCAAAGCGTTTATGGTTACTATCAGGGAACTCCTTTGTACAACATGTTCAACTTCGCTACAGGATTCAACAGCGCGATTTACGATTATTCCTATAGTATGACGATTAATCCCGCTTATTATGACGATTATTCTCAGTACTACATCAAGGACGTCAACGATTTCTATTACATTGAAAAAGAAGAAGCGTAAGTCTGAGCAAAGCGGATTTTAAAAGCCTGAAGGGTTTTTAAAACCAGAACAGCACAAACACAAAATAAAGAAGGGTTTCTTTCCTCTCTCAAAATTCGGGAGAGGAAAGAACGTCCCTTTGTTTTGTAACAAGCCACAGGTGTTTGCCGTTTTCGGGCGCAATCGCCTGCGGCTAACATTTTTATTTTATCGCATGTTTTAAACTTTTAAAAGGAAATTTTACGATACCCGATAAAATAAAACAGCAGAAAAGGAGCGCAAATGTTCAAATACGTACTGAAAAGATTGGCTTATATGTTGATCGTCTTTATAATTTTGTCTTTTTTGATGTACCTGATTTACGGTCTCGTGCCGAACAACAGGGCTTATACCGACGCGAAAGCGGACATTCAGACGCCCGCTTATAAAAATTTGCCGGAAGCGCAAAAAGAAGAAGCCTTTCAGAAAATTTATAAAGAATATCAGATCATGTACGGAACCGATACGAATTCCCACGTCGTCAGATATCTGAGATGGGTAGGGGTATATCCTCTTTCAAACGGAAAATTCAACGGGGTTCTGCAAGGCAATTTCGGATATTCATATAACAAAAAAGGCGACGTTTTAGACGTTGTGAAAGAGCCGATGAAATATACCATTTTCATCAATATTTTCGCAACGATTTTAGGGCTCGGTTTAACCATTCCTCTCGGTATAAGGTGCGCGGTCAAAAAGGGCGGAGCGTTCGATAAAGGCATGCAGGTTTTCAGTATCATCGGATATTCTTTGCCGACGTTCCTTATAGCCATAGTTTTCGTCTGGCTGTTCTCGTGGATTCTGCCGATTTTCCCCGCAAGCGGAATGGGCACACCCGGGGCGCAACTGACCGGATTTGCCGACTTTATCGATAAAATGAAGTACATAATTCTTCCGCTTATCGTTATGACGTTCTGTTCGCTCGGCGGAATGACGCGTTACGTCCGCTCGGCAATGATAGAGGCTCTTTCGATGGACTGCATAAGAACGGCGAGAGCGAAGGGCTTAAAAGAGAAAACCGTCATTTACAGTCACGCGTTCAGAAACGCTCTCATCCCCATAATCACGCTCGTGGTGGGGTGGTTTCTGGGCATTTTCTCGGGTTCGCTCATCATCGAGTCGATTTTCGGCCTTAACGGTATGGGCAAACTTATGATAGAAGCCCTTACTCCCGTCGATATGGACCTTATGCTTTTTCTGCAAATGTTCTACGTTATAATCGCTTTGCTCGGAAACCTTATCATAGACCTTGTTTACGGTCTTGCCGATCCCAGAGTGAGAGTGAATAAATAAAAGGAGAAACGGAAATGGAAGAAAATAAAGATTTACAGGAATTAAATCAGGCTGCTCCCGAATCTCCCGAAAACGAAAAGAAACCTTGCGTTTTTCTTGAAAAAACAAAGAAAGTTTTAAAGACGATCGGCTCGTGGTTCGTCCGTATGTTTATGGGCGCGAGCAAGTGTTTCGCAAAAGAATCCGAGAAAAAGGATTCCGACAAAAAAGAACCCGAAAACGGCAAGAACGAAAAGGACGACAAGTTCGAAGTCGAGAAAATCGTCAGCCCCGGGAAGCAGGCGATAGCGAACTTTTTCAGGCGTCCTTTTGCAGTCGTCGCGTTATGCGTCGTCGTCGGAATGTTTTTGTTCGTGTTCATAGGTCCGCTTTTCATGCCTACTTACAGCGACAGTTACACGTCCACCACGCAGGCGAATTTAAGGCCGACAATGGCGATGCGTTCGATTCCGTCAAAACTTAAAAACGACGTCAAGGAGATCAGTTCGAACAGTTTCTTCACCGTCGGTCTGTCGAATTCGGGCAAGGTATACGTCTGGGGCGTTTCGGAATTATCCGTATCGAAAATCGACCTCGGGGATATTCCCGAAGAAGTCGAAAACAGTAACATCGTTCACGTCGCCGCCGGAACGGACCATATTATCGCCGTTTCCGACGAGGGAAAGGTTTACGCCTGGGGTAACAATAACCTCGGTCAATACGTCAAAGACGAAGCAGACCTCGCCGAACAGATGAAAAACGACGGTATCGAGGTTATGCCCGAAGAGCTTCGCAACGGGACGATTCCCGCCGACCAGATCAAAAAAGTGACGTGCGGAACGCAGGCTTCCGCGATTTTGATGAACGACGGCACGCTTTATATCTGGGGCAACGTGAAGACGTATTCGAATTTGTCGAAATTTAAAGGCAAGAAATTTCACGATATAGCGTTTACTCTTACCAACGTCGTAGGCGTGTCCGAAGATAAAAAATCCGTATATACCGGCGTAGTGGGGTTGTTTGACAAACTTAAATTCAATATGGACGGCGGCGCCGCAGCTCAGGATCTCATTATCGGCAAAAAAACGATCGATTCGATTGCGACGACAAACTCTTCGATATGCGTACTTTTGGACGAC
>CAVJNC010000029.1:0-3461 GCA_963650905.1 Subdoligranulum sp. APC924/74 | reverse complement strand
AACCGTTTTCGGCGGCTCGATTATTTCCGATTATATGACGAAAAAACCGACTGTCGGCAAGAGCGATAAAATCGTTAAAATTTGCGGCGGCGTGGGGCATTTCATTGCTATGACCGAAAGCGGAAAAGTTTTCGCTTGGGGCGATAACACCCACGGTCAATGCGATATATCCTCGGAAAAAGCCTCGAACTGCTTTGCCGGAGCATATCAGTCTTATACGTTTGACGAAAACGGAGATTTCGATAAATCCGCAGGTTTGAAAGGCTACATTTTCGGAACCGACGAAAACGGCGCGGACGTATTCAAGCGTATTATATCGGGCGGTAAAATGACTCTTACGATCGGCGTGGTTGCCGTTATAATTTCTACCGTGATAGGCATAATAGTCGGTTGTGTTTCCGGCTACTTCGGCGGATGGGTGGATATGCTCCTGATGAGGCTCACCGAAATCGTTTCCGCAATACCGTTCCTTCCTTTCGCGATGATTTTGTCGGCGTTGATGGCTCAGACAACGATAGACGAAAATGCGAGAATATTCCTTATAATGGTTATTTTGGGCGTTCTTTCGTGGACGGGGCTTGCAAGACTTGTCCGCGGGCAGGTGTTATCCGCCCGTGAAAACGAATATGTTACCGCCGCAAAGGCAATGGGTGTGAAGGAAACGAAAATCGCGTTCAAACATATTTTGCCGAACGTCATATCGATAATAATCGTTACTCTAACGCTTGATTTTGCGGGTTGTATGCTTACGGAATCGTCGCTTTCGTACTTGGGTTTCGGCGTTCAGTACCCGAGACCGACTTGGGGTAATATGCTTAACGCAACAAAAACCTTAACTATCATCGGTAATTTCTGGTGGCGTTGGGTATTTCCGGGATTATTCCTTGCGATAACCACGATATGTATCAATATCGTCGGAGATACGCTGAGGGACGTGCTTGATCCGAAATCAAGCGCAGAAAGATAAAAGGAGGCGCGTTAAAATGGCATTACTTGAAGTTAAGCACCTGCATACTTTTTTCAAAACGAGAAAAGGAATCGTTAAAGCCGTAAACGACGTGTCTTATTCCCTTGAACAGGGCAAGACTATCGGAATAGTCGGGGAATCCGGTTCGGGAAAGAGCGTTTCCGCCATGAGTATTTTAAGACTTTTGGACGGAAACGGGTATATCGATTCCGGCGAAGTGATTTTTGAAGGCGAAGACCTCACTAAAATGAAAATAAACGACCTTTATAAGGTCAGAGGCGATAAAATATCGGTTATATTCCAGGAGCCGATGACTTCGCTGAATCCCGTGTTTACGGTAAAAAGGCAAATCGCCGAACCGTTTATCGTTCACCGCGGAATGAAGAAAAAACAAGCAGAGCAAGAAGTTATTAAAATGCTCGAGGCCGTGCAAATACCGAATCCGGAAGCCGTTGCAAATCAATATCCGCATCAGCTTTCCGGCGGTATGCGTCAACGCGTTATGATAGCAATGGCTTTGGCTTGCAGACCTAAAATTCTTATCGCCGACGAACCTACAACGGCTCTTGACGTTACGATTCAAGCTCAGATTCTTCGTCTGATGAACGATTTGCAACGCGAAAACGGAACCTCCATAATCTTTATTACGCACGATTTAGGCGTTATAAACGAAATGGCGGACGACGTTGTCGTAATGTATTGCGGGCAGGTTGTAGAACAGTCCTCAGCGAGAGTTATCTTTACGAATTGTAAATATTCGCACCCGTATACGGAGGGGCTTATGTATTCTATTCCGAGGCTCGAGGATTCTTCAAAACGACTTGAACCTATCCCCGGTGCCGTTCCGCATCCGTTGGCCCTGCCGAAAGGATGCAAGTTTGCTCCGCGTTGCAAATATTGCACGCAAAGATGTATCGATGAAGAACCGCCTCTTACGGAAATCGTAAGCGGGCAGTCGATCAGATGTTTTTATCCGGAAAAGGAGGAGAGAAGAAGTGCAGAACACAAAGAAAAAGTTGTTGTCTATAACTAATTTAAAGAAATACTTCCCTATCGCGAAATCTTCCATTTTTCAAAAAGAAAAACTTTACGTTAAAGCAAACGAGGATATAAGCATCGATATTTACGAAGGCGAAACCTTTGGTCTCGTAGGCGAATCGGGTTGCGGAAAATCTACGTTGGGCAGAGTAATTCTTCAACTTTACGAACAGACTGCCGGAAATACGCTGTATTACGGAAGATCAAGGGCGGAAATCGCGCCGAATTACGTTAAAAAAACGCTTTCCGCGCCGGAAAAATATCTGAATTTATATAAAGAAGCCAAAGTTAAAGCCGAAAAGTTGACTGCGCAGGCGGAGGCAGAAGGAGAAAACGCTTCGTTTTTCCTTTTGCAGGAAAAGAATCTTGCCGACGCGAATGCAAAATCCGCGCTTATGAACGTCGTGAAAATTCTCGGAGGACTTATTACTTTAAGTGCCGGCGAGATGAAAGAAGGAGCGACGATTCTTTTGAATCAACACGAGGAACTCGTAAAAATCGAGAAACTCAATCGTAAACTTGTTGCAACGGAAGCGAGTATAGATATTTACGAATCGAAAAAAGAAAAGGAATCCGACGACTCTGACGCAAAAGCCGTCGCCGCGGATAATTCTGCTTTAAAAAAATTATACGAAAGAAAAGAGAAAATCATTGAGGAAATAACCGAACTTCATCATGCAGAGGATAACCTTCAGCAACAAATCGACGCTATAAGGGCAAAACATAAGGATGAAGAAGATTTTAAAAAGTACGAAGCGATGCTCGATAGCGGAATAGATCTGGCAAGGCTTAAGTATAACGAGATCAGGCGTTTGAGAAAGGATTTGCAAATAGTTTTCCAGGATCCGTATTCTTCGCTCGATCCGCGTATGACTATCGGTCAGATAATCGAAGAAGGGCTTGTAACTCACAAATATTTCAAGCACGGATCGCCCAAAATGAAGGAGTATATTCTCAAGGTAATGCGTGATTGCGGGCTTCAGGATTATATGTTGCATCGCTATCCGCATCAATTTTCCGGCGGACAAAGACAAAGGGTATGTATTGCGAGGGCTCTTGCCGTAAAACCCAAATTCGTGGTTTGCGACGAATGCGTATCAGCGCTCGACGTTTCGATACAATCGCAAATTATCAACCTTCTCCTCGAACTTAAAGAGAAAGAAAATCTTACGTATTTGTTTATTTCTCACGATTTGTCGGTCGTAAGATATATTTCCGACAGAATTGGCGTTATGTATCTCGGAAATCTTGTTGAACTTGCGTCATCCGAAACGATATTTAAAGATCCGAGACACCCCTATACGATCGCGTTGCTGAGTTCTATTCCCACAACCGATCCGGACGATTTGAATAAGGAAAGAATTATTCTCGAAGGGAATATTCCCAGTCCGATTCGTCCGCCTGAAGGATGTAAATTCCACACTCGTTGCTTTATGGCGTGCGATAAGTGCAAAAG
>CAVJNC010000028.1:18067-19914 GCA_963650905.1 Subdoligranulum sp. APC924/74 | reverse complement strand
AAAGACCAAATCTTTTCTTGAATTTATCAACGCGTCCGCCTGTATCGACAAGTTTCTGCTTGCCGGTGAAGAACGGATGGCATTTACTGCAAATATCGACTTTTATAACGTCGACGTTCTTGGTCGTTCCCGTCTGGAAAGTTTCTCCGCAAGCGCACTGGACGGTGACAATTTTATATTTAGGATGAATATCCGCTTTCATATTTTTCACCTCTCTGTTGTTAATGCTATATTATTATATATTATTTTTAAGGCTATGTCAAACGTTTAAATCGGAAATAACCAAATTTTATTAATTATTTTAACGGGTTTTACTTGCAAAATAAAACAGTTTACTATATAATTAATATGGATTCCGTTGTTCATTATCAAAGCGGAACCGTGAATTCGGAAGGTGGTATTAATGAGAGGTTGGCAAATAACCGAACAAGGCAAACTATGCGAAATCAATAAAATCGAAAGTTTAAGCGGGGTTGACAGCGTTAAAATCAAACTTACGCGCGCGCTCGTCACGGAAGAAGACATCGCGATTTTTGCGGGCGACGACAAGTCGGTCAAACTCCCGATCATCCCGTGCAGAGCCGCCGTAGGGCAGATCACCGAACTGGGGCAGCCTTCGCCCTATCTCGGCAAAGGCACGAGGGTTTTTCTCTCCCCCGTTACGCCTTGCGGAGAATGTTATCACTGCGCTAACGACAAACGCGACAAGTGCTATAACTTCAACGTCGCCGGCAGAACGACGGACGGATTTCTGAAAGATTTCGTCGTTATCGATTCCGAAAACGCTTACCCTCTTCCGCAGAACGTTAAAGACGACGACGCGGTTTATATCGATTATATAATGCTCGCGATTTCCGCGATCGACAAACTGCAGATCGAAAAGGGCGAACACGTCGCCGTTTTCGGCTCGTCGGTTTTAGGCTCGATAATAGCGCAACTCATCATATATTATCAGGGCGTGCCTATTCTTATCGGCAACGACGAAAACGAACTTCTTCTCGCAAAAAAATCGGGAATTTATTACGCGGTGAAAACCTCGCAGAAAACGGAAAAAGAAATCTCCTCGTTCACGAGCGGAAGAATGGCGGAAAAGGTTATTTATCTCACTCGTTCGGGGATTCCCGTCGAATCCGCGTTCAAAGCCGCCGCGCCGTTTTCAAAAGTCGCGCTCGTCGGTTATTCCGCGCAGAACCTTAAAATTTCGTTCGGCCCCGCGATGGCGAAGCAACTCACGAACGTTTGCGTAACCAACGGCTACGGCAACGCGGAAGCCGCGATCAACATTTTATCGAACAAAGCCATCGACCTTTCCAACTACAAACTTCCCGTTATAAAGATGGAATCGATAGAAAAAGAAATGACCGCAAGGCTCGGCCTTTTCAACGAGAAAAAACCCGTACAAGGGATTCTCGTGAATATGCTCGGCTGATTAAACTTCCCGTGAATATACTCGGTTGATTGAACTTCCCTTGAAAATACTCGGTTGATTGAACTTCCCGTGAATATACTCGGTTGATTGATTTTCCCGTGTGAGCGTAAATTCCGCGCTCGGACGATTTTGATTTTAAAACGGCGGAACGCTTTGCTTTAACGCGTTCCGCCGTATTTTTATGCCTTTTTAAATATATTCCACTTCCATATTCACGAAACTCTCGAGCCTTCGCGATTTCATCAAAAGTCCGTTTCGCTCGATAAAGTATTGGTCGACCGCTTCCCACAGAAACACCCACGCGAAAATGTCGATACATTCCGTCCAAACGGCGTTTCCGAAACGATTTTCGAAAATAATCATCACGGTTAACGCGACGACGCCTATCAACGCGAAAACGAGCGAAACAAAAGTTTTG
>CAVJNC010000028.1:0-18057 GCA_963650905.1 Subdoligranulum sp. APC924/74 | reverse complement strand
CGCGACGTCGCGCATAATCTCCGACTGCTTCAGAGAAAAATAATTTCTGATCGCGTTCGTGTAAACGGGCTTTTCGGTTTCGTCCACGCATGAGCCGATTATCGTGAGTTTTACGGGGGCTTTGGGATGAAATTCCCTCGCCGAGTTTTCGATGAATTCGGCCACTTCCGACGAGACTATCGGCTTATCGACGGGCGAATATTTCGACAGAAAATCGGAATCGTCGCTGACGTTTAAATACAACTCCGCCACGTCCGTTTTTTTATTTCTTTTTGTCATCTGATTTTTCCTCCCTGGTATTTTCGCTCATCATATCGCGCCGCCCGTTTTCCGCGCGGTTTCTTCTCTCCGCGATATTTTTACATAGCGAGTCTATATCCGTTTCGTTTATTATAAGCGTGAGGAATATGAGCGAGAAACCCGTCACGATAAACGCGTTGAGATTGTTCTGCCCGAAAATGAATTCGAACATTACGCCGAAAACGCCCTCGAAACACATAATTATCGAAGTCGTCGTCGCGGACGTGAATTTCTGCCCGTAAGTCTGCGCGAACTGAGCGTAACCCGTTGCGAAAACGCCGAGATAAATTATTTTGAGAATCGCCTCGCCGCTCATAACGAGTTCGGACGAATATCTCGGAAATTCCCATATCGCGCTCGTCGCAAGACACAGAACCGCCACCGTGGAGATTTCCGCGAAAAGAAGCAACATCGAATCGTCTCTTTCGTTAAAAAGCGATATGAATATCATCTGCAAAGCATAAAACACTCCGCAAAAAATACTGAGTCCGTCGCCGAGAGCCTCGTTGGATGCTTTTTCCGTTTTGCCGAAAAACGCGATGACGATAACGCCCGCAAGGCAGATGAACGCCGCCACGAAATTCTTTACCGACGGCTTTTTCTTAAAGATGAGCCATAACAGAAACGGAACGAGTATACAATAGGTTTCCGTTAAAAAAGCGTTTTTGGACGGGGTTGTGTAATTAAGCGCGACGGTCTGAAAGGCGTAAGCCAGAAACAGAATTCCGCCGAGCGCCATACCGTCGAAAAGCGTCCTCTTGTTAAATTTCGAAAAACGTCCGACGGAAAACGCGGCGAAAATCACGCTCGCGATAAGAAATCTGAGCGCAAGAATAAAAAAGGTAAAATGCCCGTTTCCGAGTTCGGAAAGAGTGTCTTTCAGGATAACGAAAGAACTTCCCCAAACCAAAGTTGCGGAAAAAATCAATAATTTACCTATTAAACTGCGTTTTCTCTCACTTTTTTCCATAGCCGCCTGCGTCCTTTCCGTGTAGTCCTTTCCGTGCAATGCTCCGAAAACGTTGATTTAAATTACGAAAACAAGGCGAATAGCCACGCTATCCGCCTTATTATTAAGTTAACTCGTTAGTCGGCGTTATCAGTCTCGATAACTGCCTTTCCGTCATAATATCCGCATTTGGGGCAAACCTTGTGCGGCGCTTTAAGTTCATGACACTGAGGGCATGCGACCAAAGTCGGCGCGGTCAACTTGGAATTGTTCGAAAATCTTGTTCTTGCTCTCATTTTGGAAGTTTTATGCTTAGGAACTGCCATTATTCTATACCTCTCTTTCTTCTCATTCGGTAAATACGGTTATAACGATTTACTGCTCTTCTTCTTTGTCCTTTTCGCAATAAACCGTGTAAGGAAACGATATAACGAGCGAATCGCAAACCATTTTCGTAAGATCGACCAGACCTCTCGAAAAAGGATAAAAATCCTCTTCCTTGTCGTCCGGATTATCCGAAAACGCTTCGTCGAAACGCGTCAGACCGCGATACTCCGTCTTTTCGCCGCACCTCGAGCAAGGCGCGACCAGAACGTAGGATATTTCGCCGTTCACGAAAACCTTGTCTCCCGCGAGTTCGAGTTCGCCCGTTACCGTAACCGGCCCTTTGAAGGACGCATACGGAAGCGTGATCAACGAATCGTCCGCGGCGTATTCGAAACAGAACGAACAACCGTCCTTACCGCTGTTTTTTAATTTTCTTACGTCAATAACCATACGTAGCCTTACAATTATATATTATTTATCTTTCGTTGTCAATTTTTTTTCAGGACTTTACCGCAAAAAATTAACTTATTTTGCGTCGTTTCGCGTTATTTCGCGGGTTTTATCCGCATTATTTCGCAAGTCTTTCGGTGTCGCGCGCGATGACGAGTTCCTCGTTCGTGGGGATGACGAGAACTTTGACTTTTCCGCCCTCGGCGGTTATATCGCAGATACCGTCGCCGATATGCGCGTTTTTCTCTTTATCGATCGCGATGCCCATAAATTCCATATCGGAAGCGATAGCCTTTCTCACTTCGCCGTCGTGTTCGCCGATTCCCGCAGTGAACACAACGCAGTCCACGCCGCCCATAGCCGCGGCGTAAGCGCCGAGATATTTTTTGCAACTATAGCAGAACACGTCGAGCGCGAGAGCCGCTCTGTGATTGCCCGCGTTCGCGGCTTCGGTTAAATCTCTGAAGTCGGAAGAAACGCCGCTCAAACCCTTAACGCCCGATTTTTTGTTGAGATAATTAAGCGTTTCGGCAAGCGTCATATTGTATTTTTCCGCCAGAAATTCCACGATGGCGGGATCGAGATCGCCCGATCTCGTTCCCATCGGAACGCCGCCGAGCGGAGTGAAACTCATCGAAGTATCCACGCTCTTTCCGCCCTTGACCGCGGAAATGGACGAACCGTTGCCGAGGTGCATGGTGACGACCTTAAAGTCCTTATCGCCCTCTCTGCCGAGATATTTAGCCGCTTCCTGCGAAACGAATCTGTGACTCGTGCCGTGGAAGCCGTATCTCCTGATTTTGAAATCGGTATACGCTTCGTAAGGAATGCCGTAAATATAAGCCTTTTCGGGCATGGTGGAATGGAAAGCCGTGTCGAAAACGCCGACCATAGGCACGTTCGGCATTATCGCCTGACAAGCGCGGACGCCGATTATGTTTGCCGGCTGATGAAGAGGCGCAAGTTCGGAAAGTTCCTCGATCGTCTTCATGACGTCCTCCGTTAAAAGAACGGAATCGTTGAACACTTCGCCGCTGTGGACTATTCTGTGACCGACCGCGTCGATTTCCTTCATCGAAGAAATCGCGCCGTATTCTTTGTCGACGAGCGCGTCGAGAACGACCTTGATAGCCTCTTTGTGCGTGGGCATTGCGGCGTTTATGACCGTTTCTTTTCCGTTGGCCTTATGCTTGCAGAAAGAACCGTCGATACCGATTCTTTCGCAACCGCCTTTTGCTACGGCTTTTTCCGTAGCCATGTCTATAAGTTGATATTTGAGCGAAGAACTCCCCGCGTTGATAACTAAAACCTTCATTTTTTCACCTCATATCTTATTTTATATCTGCGTCTGCAAAGCGGTTATGGCGACCGCCGCCACGATGTCTTCCGTATGACAACCTCTCGAAAGGTCGTTTATAGGCTTCGCAAGCCCCTGACAAAGAGGACCTACCGCCTGAAAACCGCCGAGCCTTTCGGTATTTTTATAGTTACTGTTGCCCGCGTCGAGATCGGGGAAGATCAGAACGTTCGCATGCCCCGCGACGGGAGAACCGGGCGCTTTGCTCGCCGCCACGTCGGGGACGATAGCCGCGTCGAACTGAAGTTCGCCGTCCGCAAGTTCTTTGGGGCAGATTTCGCGGAATTTTTTAACGGCTTCCACGACCTTATCCACGTCCGCGTGTTTCGCCGAACCCTTCGTGGAGTGCGAAATGAACGCTATTCTCGGAGTTATTCCCGCAATCGCTCTCGCGCTCTTCGCGGAGGACTGAGCAATATAAGCGAGTTCTTCGCTCGTCGGGTTCTGGTTAAGCCCCGAATCGGCGTAAATATAACAACCGTCCTCGCAGTATTTGTTGCCGCCCTCGGGAGCGATCATAAGGAAGTAAGCCGAAACGATGGGCGTTCCCTTTGCCGTTTTGATGACCTGAAGCCCCGGGCGGAGAGTGTTTGCCGTGGAATGGCACGCGCCCGAAACCATACCGTCCACGTCGCCCGCTTTGAGCATGAGCGCGCCGTACATGGTGTAATCCTTTGCGAGCGTTTCTCTCGCGAGTTCGATCGTCATACCCTTGGCTTTGCGAAGTTCGGTAAGAAGTTGAGCGTATTCTTCGGTTTTTTCATAGGTCTTCGGATCGATTATCGTAACGCCGGAAAGATCGACTTCTGGGTTGTTCTTTCTGATTTCGTCGGGATTGCCGAGAAGGGTTATTTGCGCAACGCCTTCTTTAACCGAAACGGCGGCGGCCTCGACCACCCTTTTGTCCTCCCCCTCGGGAAGAACGATATGCTTGTTGAGTTTTATCGCTCTTTTTTTGATATCGTCAAGTACTTTTGACATTTTTAAAACTCCTTTTACCACCGACGGATAAGTTCGCGTCAAACGGTTGATATTTTCCGCCGGTTGGTATAATATATACTTATAAGTTTATACTTGCATTATACACCAATCAACGATAAATATCAATCGAAAGGAGCGACTTTTGAAAATTTGTTTCGCCGTTTGCGAATATAACCCGTTTCACAACGGACACCTTTACCATCTCGAATATATAAAAAAAGAAATAAAACCCGATTATATCGTCGTCGTTATGAGCGGAAATTTCACTCAACGCGGAGAAATAGCCGTCACGGACAAATATACGCGGGCAGTTCACGCGATAAAAGCGGGGGCGGACGCGGTGATCGAACTCCCGACGGTTTTCGCCACGGCGAACGCCGAAATATTCGCTAAGGGAGCGATAAAACTGATAAACTGCTGCGGCGGGGAAAAACATATCTGCTTCGGCACGGAAAGCGGCGAAAAAACGAAACTGCTCTCCACCGCCGCCGCCCTTCTGGAAGAAAGCCGCGAATTCAAAAAACTCTATAAAGAAGAACTTAAAACGGGCGTTACCGCGATAAGGGCGAAATGCGCCGCGCTCGAAAAAATGAACGTGGAAAATCTCGATTTCGAACTGCTGAAAACGCCGAACAACATTCTCGGCATCGAATACTGCAAAGCGATTTTAAGTTCCAAAGCGGATATAGAAATTCACCCCGCGATAAGGCAGGGCGCGGCTTATAACGACGATAAAATCTATAAAAATCTTTCCTCTGCGGCGGCGATAAGAAAAGCCGTGAACGACGGAAAACGCAGGAAAATAAAAAAATGCGTGCCGGACTTTGTGTTCCGCGACCTGCCCGCCGCGCTTCCGGACGCGGACGACCTGATTTTCTTTTCGGCGATAAAATCGACTCCGAAAGAACTGGAAAAAGTTCTCGATTGCACCGAAGGGCTTGAAAACAGAATAAAAGCCCTCACGCGGGATGCGGACGGACTTGATAAACTCGTCGAAAAAATCAAGACGAAGCGTTACACGAAAACGAGGCTCGACAGAATTCTGCTCGCGAATATGCTCGGAATCGAAGAGAGTTTCGTCCGGAAATGTCTCAATTCCGAACTTTATCTTAAAATTCTCGCCGTAAACAAGGATAAACTCGACGTTTTGTCCGCGATAAAGGGCAAAAACGACGTGCCGGTGATAACGAGAAAAAGCGACTTTAAAAAACTTTCCGGCGTGGCGAAAGAGTGCTTTTTGAAAGATACGGTCGCGCTGGAAATTTTCGATTTCGTCGCGAAGACGAAAACCAACGAATTCGAGATGAAAACCGTTTAACCCGACCATAAAAAACGCGAAGCCGAAACAAAACCACGAACTCGAAACAAAAACGCGAAGCCGAAACAAAAACGCGAACTCGAAACAAAAACGCGAACTTGAAACAAAAACGCGAACCCGAAACAAAAACGCGAACTCGACACAAAAAAAGCAAAACCGAAACAAAAACGCAAACCCGAAACAAAAACGCGAAGCCGAAACAAAAAACGCGAACCCGAAACAAAAACGCGAAGCCGAGACTTCGCGTTTTTTATATTCCGACGTATCCGATCGTTTCGCCGGAACGTGTCATTTTTTCGATTTTTCGATTTTTCGGAACGATTCGATATAACCGTCTCGCTCCGCTTAAAATAATTCTATATACTTAAAGTTCGATATAACCGTCGCGTTTCGCTAAAAACAGTTCGATATACTTAAAACAATTCTATATAGCCGTCGCGTTCCGATTAAAACAATTCAATATAACTGTCGCGTTCCGCGCCGACGGAAACGTATTTGATTTTGCAACCGACCGTTTTTTCGATATAACGGATATATTTCATAGCGTTTTCGGGGAGATCCTCGGCTTTTCTGCAAGCGGAAATATCTTCGCAGAAGCCGTCGAGATATTCGTAAATCGGCTTAGCCTTGTCGAGTTCCTCGCCGAACGGGAATTTTTCGACTCTCTTTCCGTCTATTTCGTAAGCGACGCAGACGGGAATTTTCTTCATATACGAGAGAACGTCGATTTTGGTGAGAGCGATAGCCGTCGCGCCCTGAATTTTAACGCCGTAACGCGAAGCGACCACGTCGAATCCGCCCACTCTTCTCGGTCTGCCCGTCGCCACGCCGTACTCGCCGCCCGCCTTACGCAGTTCTTCCGCTTCGTCGCCGAACATTTCGCAGGTGAAAGGGCCTTCGCCCACGCAGGTGGAATAAGCCTTCATGACGCCCACGACGTCGTCGAGCCTGTATTCGGGAATGCCCGCGCCGATGGGAGCGTAAGCCGCGATCGTCGAAGAGGACGATGTATACGGGAAAATACCGAAATCGATATCGCGGAGCGCGCCGAGTTGAGCCTCGAACAAAAGATTTTTGCCCTCTTTGACGGCTTCGTCGAGATATTCGCCGACGTCGCAGACGTAATCGACGAACGGCGTACCGAATTTTTCGAGCCACGCGTACATATCCTCCGCTTTCACCGCGGGAACGCCGTAAGCCGTTACGAGCAGATTTTTCCATTCAACGATATCGGCGATCTTCCGTTTAAGCGACGAAAGGTGCTTCAGGTCGCCCATTCTGAACGTTTTCTTCATGTATTTATCCGAATAAACGGGCGCGATTCCGCGACGGGTGGAGCCGAACTTTCTGTCTTTCAGTCTGTCCTCTTCGAGTCCGTCGAGAAGTTTGTCGTAAGGCATGCAGATAGTCGCTTTGTCGCTTATTTTCAGATGCTTCGGAGTGATCTCTATCCCCGCTTTGCGAAGTTTTTCGATTTCGCCGCAAAGATGCTCTATGTCTACGACCATCCCGGGGCCCATAACGTTGACCGTTTCGTCCCTGAGAATACCCGACGGCAAAAGATTGAGCGCGAATTTTCCCTTTTCGTTAACGACGGTGTGGCCGGCGTTGTTTCCGCCCTGATAACGGATTATCACGTCGTACTTTTCCGAAAGAAGGTCAACCATTCTGCCCTTTCCTTCGTCGCCCCAGTTGATACCAACGATTGCAGTAAGCATTTTTTGTTTCTCCTATATTTATCGATAATTTTTTTTGACTATATTTCAGACGTTGACTTCGGCTTTTACCCCGAGAAGCCCCGCGTTTTTTCCGATCACGTTCTTTCTCACGTCCGCAAGGAATATTTCCGTCTGCCGTTTCGCAAGCCCGCAGAAGCCGTGCGCGTCCATTGTTTTTTCGATTTCTTCCCTCGTTAAATGAAGTTCATCGTCACGCAGAAGTCTGTCTATAAGGTCGTTATCGCCGCCTTTTTCCTTTACGTTAAGCCCCGCGGCTATCGAATGGACGCGGATTTTTTCGTGCGCCCACTGACGGTCGAAACCCTTTTCCGTCACGAGATACATAAGCACGTTTTCCGTCGCCATGAAAGGCAGTTCGGCTTTGAGATTTTTCTCGATGACTTTGGGATAGACTTTCATTCCCGATATAACGTTTATATAGAGATTGAGAATTCCGCTCGTGGCGAGGAAGGCTTCCGGCACGGATATGCGCTTGTTCGCGGAATCGTCCAGAGTGCGTTCGAGCCATTGCTGAGCCTCGGTTACGGCGGGATTGAGAGCGTCTATGATGACGTATCTCGCGAGCGAAGCGATTCTTTCGCTGCGCATCGGATTTTTCTTGTAAGCCATCGCCGACGAACCTATCTGATTGGTTTCGAACGGCTCGTCTACTTCTTTCATGTGGCACATAAGGCGGACGTCCGACGAAAACTTCGCCGCCGACTGAGCGATTCCCGAAAGGACGTTCAGCGCGAAACTGTCGATTTTCCTCGAATAGGTCTGTCCCGAAACGGGAACGACTTTTTCGAACCCGAATTTTTCGGCGATGAGCCGTTCGAGTTTAAAAACCTTTTCCTCGTCGTTAAAGAGTTGAAGGAAACTCGCGCCCGTGCCGGTCGTACCCTTGCACCCGAAAAAGGCGAGGTTATCGAGTTCGAAATCGAGCCTTTTAAGGTCTTCCGCAAGGTCGTTTATCCAGAGCGTGGCTCTTTTTCCGAGCGTTGTGGGCTGAGCCGCCTGAAAATGCGTGTAAGCGAGAATAGGCAGGTCTTTATATTTCTCGGCAAAGCCGCAGGCCGCGTCTATCGCGTTGACGAGAAGGGCTTTTATTTCGAGCAACCCCTCTCTGATGAGAAGAATATCGGCGTTGTCGGTTACGAAACAAGAAGTCGCGCCCAGATGGATAATCGGGCGCGCTTCGGGACAAAGATCGCCGAACGCGTAAATGTGCGCCATCACGTCGTGACGGAGTTTCTTTTCGTATTCGTTCTCTTTGTCGTAATCTATATCGTAAATATGCTCTTTCATCTCGGAAATCTGTTCGTCCGAGATGGAAAGACCGAGTTCTTTTTCGCTTTCGGCGAGGGCTATCCAGAGTTTTCTCCACGTGGAATATCTGTTGTCCGCCGAAAATATTCTTTGCATTTTTTCGTCCGCGTATCTTTCGCAGAGCGGACTTACGTATTTATCTTTCATATTTACCTTTTATAGCCGTTGTGCAACCGGGGGTTTGCCCCGCAAGCGCAACGGGAGTATTATATTACTTTCGCAAAAAATATGCAATGATTTTTTACAGGAATTTATAATGCGATTTTTTTATATCTCGTATAACGCCGCCGCGTAACGCGTATAGCCGCAATCGCGTATGGTTGCAACCGCCCGTAACCGTCTGAGGCAACCGTCTGAAACGACCGCGAACGTTTGCTTTTTCCGTTTATCGCCGGAAAATCACGATACCGATCCGAATATCATCTTCAGATATTTGAAGTAGAACTTATAGAGGAAAACGTCTATCGGGAACACGATGAAGAACAAAAGCAACGCCGCCGCCAACGCGTAAGCCATGTAAGGAATCGCCGCCTCCGCCTTTTCGAGGACGAAACGCGCCTTTTTCTTCAGGACGACGTACAGCGCGACGATAAGCCCGCCCGCGACAAGCCCTAAGGCGATAAACTTATAATATGGCGATTTATACTTTATCGTGACGACGTTTTCGCCCTCTTCGAGCGGAATTATCATAACGTCGAGGTCGTTTTCGACGAATTCCGTCTTTTTGCCGTTGACTTTTACTTCGTAGCCTTCGATATCGACGTAATTAAGATAAAGGCTCTGCCCCGCGGTCGCCGTTATCTTCGGCAGAATTATCTCGTTTTTCGCAAGTTTATACTCCACTTTTCTATCTTCAAGATAATTCTTCAACGCGGTTATGTCGGCTTGGGAAACGCTCGTTTTGCCCGAAGTTTTACCCGTGAGAAAATCGTACGCCGCGACTTCGCAGAGTTTGCGTCTTTCGCTCGTACCGAGATCGTCCGTAAGCCCCGCGTCGATTGTTTTTCCGTCCACGACGGCGCACATCGGCAGAGCGTTTTCGTTCTCGTAAACCACGAATTTGGGCGTGTTGATCTGAAGCGTGACTTCTTCGCCGTTTTCGAGATAAATTCTGAGCGCGACGAACGCGTTCGAACCGCCCGAAGATTTGCCGTAGTTCAACACCGCTTCGGCGTTTTCGAAGTTGCTTACGTTAAACGTGACGTAAGCCGAAGAATCGCCCGAAACCTTGTAAACGTCGTCGCTTTTCTTCCATTTGTCGGAAGAAATATCGGCGAATCTGTCGACGTCGTCGATTTTAAGCGAACTCAGTTCCGCCGTGATTTTATGCCCCACCACTCTGACAGTTTTCACGCCCGAAGCCGATTTCGCGGAATAAACGAGTTTTCCGTTTATGAGGCAATCGTATCCATCCGCGGTTTTCTCTATTCTGAGAGTAATGTTCTTATGCGGAATCAAACCCTCGAAATCGCCCTTCGGCAAAAGAACGGAAGCCGCGCGATATCCGCCGTTTCCGTCGTTTTTAACCACTTCCGCGCAAGGCTTTTCAAAGCCGTAAATACCCGTGTTTTTGTAATAACTCTTCCCCGATGCGTCGCTTTCGTCGCCGTCGTAAACGTTGTAAACGATATATTTATAGCCGACAAACGCGTCCGCAAACATACTCCCGCTGTGGGTTTTGGTACTGTTCTGCCCGTTGCCCGCGTAGCCGAATTTCGTCTGAACGGTCAGGTTTTTCGCGTCCGCCATGGAACTGAAAAGCGAATGTCCGTAACTGTGGACGACGAGCGGCGAATCGGACGAAATGAAATAATCGTAATTTTTATATCGGTAATAATTCTCTCCGTAAAGTTCGTTTACGCCGTCCACGACTTCTTTATAAGCCGAATAATTTTCCATCGAGCCGCCCTGACGGTCGCCCTTGACGAGCGAAAAATTGAAAAACACCGCCTGCGACAACGACAACACGCACATAACGCTTACGATATCCGTGAATTTAACGTTGAGATATTTCACGCAGACGAGCGTGAGCAGGAAAACGAGCGTCACTACGAAGAACAGAATACCCGTGACTTCGAGTCCGCCTTCCGAATGGGCGAACGACGGGAAGAAACTGCCGAACGGCATATTGCTCTCGCTCATGGACGTCCACTTCATAAACGCGGAAACGAGTTTGCTCGTTTTATATTCGCCGTCGTAAACGAAATTGAAAAACCTGAACGTGAAAAACAAACACGAACAGACGAGAACGCAGACTATAACCAGACCGATCGTCGGTCTGAGAGCCGGCTTACGCGTTTTCTTCTCGTTTTCTTTATCGCCGCCGTCGGCGGTTTCGCTCTTCCCCGCGTTTTTGGCGGCGGATTTTTCGAGCATAAGCGAAAGACCTTTCGCCGCGACGATAAGCCCGAAGCCGTCGAGCAGGAAGCCGAAACGGAGCGCGTAAGACATATACGAACCCATATTTAAAAGCAACATGCTTTCGTCCACGATGCACGGCAGAATGAGAATTAAAAACGCGATGACCGAAAACAGAGCGAATTTATCGCCTTTTTCCGAGCAGACGAAATAATACCCGCCGAGAAAAATAAACGCGGAATTACAAAAAATATAAGTGAATTTTTCGTAAACGTGCTCCACGAGTTTTCCGTTGTTTATTTGACTTTGATTATAAATCTTGAAAATTTCCGAGAAAAGCCCCGAGTTTCTGCCCGCTTTCGTGTAAGCGTAAAGGGCGGGAACCATCAACGGAAGAGCCATCGCCACCGCGAGGACGAAACCGAAACACATTCTCGTGAGTTTATGTTTCCTTTCATATCTGTCAACGCAGAACAGCATATAGGCGACGAGCGTCGGGAACAACAGGAAAAACGAAAAACAAGCGATCGAAAAGCACGCGTAAATCATGCAGGCAAGGCTTATCGAAAAGAGTTTAAGTTCGTCTTTTCGCATGAGCCTTATAAACCCGCAGATCATTACGGGAAGGTAAATCGAAATATCGAGCCAGACGATATAAGTGTTCGCGACGTATAAATATCCGCCGTAAGCGTATAAAAGCGCGAGCGTTACGGAGAGATAATCGGGAAGCGACTTAAAGTAATTTCTGAGAAGGCAGAAGGCGGAAATCCCCGCGCAGGCGACTTTTAACGGAAGCACGAAACTCACCATATGGAAAGTATGCCCCTCGCCGCCGAGAAGAAACAAAAACGTGAACGGACTTATCGTGCAGTACGCAAGCGAACCGAACACGTCCATCCCGCCGCCGATATAAAAGGTGTGGAAAAGCCCGCTTTCGCCTTTTAAAACCGAAAAATAATGCTCTATGAACGGATTTTCCTGCGCGAGCATATCATAACTCGACATAACCGCGCTGCCGAACGGAAAAATACCGAAAACCGCCTGAGCGATGAGAAACACCGCGAAAACGAAAAGCGGAATAAAAAAGAATCCGTAATTTTTAACGAAAAACGGACATATTTTGTTTTTAAAAACGTTTTTTTCACTCATCGGCATTTTCCTCGGGGATCGCATTCGTTATCGACGACCATATTGTAGCATAAAAGAAAAAATATTTCAATCTTTTCGCGATACGTTATGAAAGCCTGCCTTTGCGATATAAAATCCCCGTTATGAAAGCCTGTCTTTGCGATATAAAATCCCCGTTAGAAAAGCCTGTCTTTGCGATATAAAATCCCCGTTAGAAAAGCCCTGCTTTTGCGTTATAAAAGCCCCGCTTTGCGGCGAGGCTTTGTATGCCGGACAAGAATAATCCGGACTTATTGTTGGCGGACAATCCAGTCATACCACGAGCCGTCGGAGATTGCCTTTTCCTGCTCTACTATGCTGAGTTTTTTGCTCGAATCGTCATAGAGGTAAAATACGAACGGCTCCGCGCCCGCGGTATAGTTTATCAGAACGGGTTTGTCCGTGTTGAAGTTTTCGACAGGCACGGAATAAGTATGCAACCGCTCGAAGTTTTCGTTAACTTCGCTCGTATCGACTATGCTGTAATTTTTTCCGCCGCCGTACAGCGCGATCGCTCCGTTGACGTACATCAGTTTACTTACTTCGTGCGTAGAGAGTATCGACGAATTCTTTTTGTTATCGGCTTCCGCGTATTGTTTAATCAACTGCGACACGTTCATATTAAGCCCTATCGTTTTCAGAAGACTCGGGTCGCCTTCGATCAGAGTGTCGCTGTTTACGGAATCCACTTGCTTCCAATCATAAAACCGCACGTCTCCTTTAAGCCTCAGAACCGCCGGATATGAAGTGCCGGCAACGCCTTGCCAACCAATACCGGATTTACCGGTTACCGGATCTTTATAGGTCGTTGATTTTCCGAACAGATAATTATCGTTGTAATCGAACCCGTGCAGACACAGACCGCCGAACATACTGTCGAGCCCGACGCTGAACAATCCCGCGTTTCTGAATACGCAATTTTCGACCGTGACGTCGGTCAGAACGTAATTATCGTAGAAATAGTTATCCGCGAGGTTTTCCGACCGATTATCCGTTTCATAATTCGTTCCGTCATTCTTTGTGAGATACGGCGAAGCATCGTCATATAATTTTGGGGAATTTGACGGTGTATAATTTCCTTGGCTGAGATAGGTTATACCGTAACTGTCAAACACCGTTTTCTTCGTGAAGTTCGTGCCGATTTTAAGGATAAACTCTCTGCCGTAACTTAAAATCGAATTGTTTATGGCAGCGTTCACGCGGTAATTTTCAATATTACCCGAATCGACGTTCACGTTCGTTTTCGGATTCGCTTTGCCGTAAATTCTGACGACCGTGCGCCCGTTGTTTATTCTCGAATACTCAACGCCGCAATCGTCGCCGACGATTTCGAGTACCGTTCCCGCGTAATCGAGCAAGGTCAGATCGACGCTGTCGTTTTTAAGAATAGATTCGTCCGAACAACCTTTCAGTTCCACGTTGCGGATTTTAATACCGTCCTTCTCAACGAGAAACACGATATTATCCTGCGCCTTGACGGACGCGTTTTGCCCGCCGTTTTCGCCGAACGACACAAGATTCAACGGGCCGCCGAAGAGAGGCTTGCCGGTTTTTATTTCGATCTGTCTCGTAAGCGCGTCGGCGTCGATACTGTATCCGTTGCCGTATAAATCCGTCGTTATTTCGAACAGATACTTGACTTTCGCACCGTCTCCGTTCCCGTTGTTGACGTAAAAAGATGCCTCGCCCGTCGTTTCCATCGATTTGAGATAAGCGTTTGCGGCTTTTACCGCGTCGTCGTATTTCTCGTCGTCAAGAAGTTTTTTTACGTCCGTCGCAAGGCTGATATCTTGCGTGAGTACGACCGCCTTCCCGCCATTTTCCCACGTCGCCTTAAGTTCGCTTTCGTCCGAGACGTTCACGCCGTCGACGACGTTAATCGTCAGGCTTGCGGAAACTTTATCATACGTTTCGACGCCGACTTTCCTATTGTTTTCGACTTTCAGCGTAACTTCGCCGTTTTCTTTGCCGAGAACGAGCCTGCCGTTTTCGACTTTCGCGATGTTTTCGTTTGTGGACGACCAGACGACCTTCGAAGAATCGAAGCCTGTCTCCTTGGTGCTGTATAAACTGCCGTCCATCGGAATCGAACCGTCGTCTGCCTTATTGTATTCGGCGACGCTTCCGTCCTTATAAGAATAGCGACCGATCGTAACTACGCCGTCTAAAGCGGACTTTTTGACATGCACGCTCATCTTATCCGAGTTTATCTTAAGATTTTCGAACGGCTTCACCACTTCGATCTTTGCTTCCGCGGATGCGATCTCCACTCCGTCGGATTTTCTTCTCAGCGAAATAGTTACCGTAGCGGTTCCGTCGTCGACGCCGCACACTTTGCATCCGCCGTTCGAATATTTTATCTTCAATACGTCTTCGTCGGACGACTTGCAAGTCGCGTAATATTTGTCCGTATCGATCTCTTTTCCGTCCTGATCGACCAGAAACGCATACGAATTGAAAGAGCCTTTCTCGGCAATGACGATTTTATCTGAGCCGAGTCCGACCGCCGTAGGCTCGCCGACGACTTTTTCCTCAAACGAAACCGTTTGCTCTTTGAGCGTAACGTCCGCTCTCTTTATCGAAATCTTCGTACCGGTCCGCGATTTCGCGGATTCCGAAAAGGTGAAATCCGCTTTGACTTTGCCGCCGCCCTCGTCCGTCAGCGTAACGCCCGAAACGACTTCTTCGTCGCAAACGATTTCGAAATCGTCCGGCGAATATTCGCTCGTGTCGTACCAGAAATAAAACGACGATTGCAGAACGTTGTTTTTAACGTCGGCAAACCATTCCACGTCTTCCGATCCGACGGTAACTCCGTTCGTGTTTTTCTCCTTGTCGATAGTCGAGACGACTTTGAACGAATGTTCGAACGTAACGTCGGTCACGTTCCCGTTTTTGTCGACCGTGATTCCGCCGTAACCGACCGTGACGGAGGTTTCGCCGGGGGTAAGCACTTTCATGTTGCCGTAATCGGCGTTTACGGAAGCAACCGACGAATCGTCGACGGAATACACGATATCCGACGGCTTGCCCGCCTGAAACTCCAGATTATCGTCGACGTTCAGTTTATCGCCTTCTTTCAACGTTAACACGTTGCTTTTTACGGTCACGTTGTCGTTCATCGGCTTCGACGAATAGAAATACAAATCCACCGTGTCGGACTTATCGCCCGCAGATGCTTTTATTGTTACGTTGCCCGCCGTGACGGGATAAACCACGCCGTTTTTAACGACCA
The DNA here is from genome assembly GCA_963650905.1 of Subdoligranulum sp. APC924/74. Lineage (GTDB taxonomy): Bacteria > Bacillota > Clostridia > Christensenellales > Borkfalkiaceae > UBA10281. The sequence continues at coordinate 2,568 of CAVJNC010000028.1, read as the reverse complement.
CCTCGGCGCGATTGTCTTCTTTTCCGACCGTCGCTTCGTCCGACAACACAACGGTCGCATTGGAGGCATTGGACGGCTCTACGGTAACGTTTATTTCAACGCCTTTCCCTTCGGCGATGTCGATACTCGTTTGTTCTATATCGTCTATGGCGACGCTTTTCACCGGAACGTCCACGAGGATATCCACCGTTTTCGTCACGGTCGACGTCGTGTAAATCAGGAGAATGGGTATAACGAGCATCAGAGCGACGACTCTTAATTTCATGTTTTTCATAATTCACCCTCCTAACATTCCGAAGCGTAAAACTTCTCGTTCAGACCTTTCACGAGATATACCGAAGCACCCGCCGTGATAGCGGCGACGACGACGGAAACGAAACCGAGCGTTGCCGCGATAGCCTGCGCGCCCGTTCCTTTTATCGAAACGACGAGCGACAAAGCGACGACTCCCGCGCCGAGAACGATACTGACGAGCAGACCGAGAAAAATAATAGCCGAAACGGTACCGTTGCCCTCTTCCACCTCGTCTCTGTCAGATTCGGGAAGATCGGGCTTTTCAAGGTCTTTACGCGTCGCGAAAGCGATTTCCGAAAACGAGAGCGCGCTTGCGAGAACGAATACCGCGAGCGTTTGCCACAGGTTGAGAAATTCCGCGCCGAGCAACGCGACGCACGATACGAGAATCGAAAATTCGGATACGGCGAGGCAGAACAGAATCTTGCTCCACACAATCGTTTTTCCCTCGACGGGGAAAGTTTTAAGCATGCCGAGCATTTTGCCGTCCCTCGATATATTCGTTGTGCAGAACGTGTTCGTAAGCACCGAAAACATCGATATGGCGAAAATTGAAATCTCGTAATCGCACTGTATGACGGTGAGCGACTGCATCATCGACCGAAGCAGATTCACGCACACGTATACCATCATCGGCAACGTAACCGCGGTTGCGAAATATTGAAACGCATAAGAAGGCGTGCGCAGAATGACGATGAATTCCTTGTGCATAAGGCTTGCCATCGGCGAACGCATTCTGATTTTTTTCTTTTTATGATAAGTTTTTAATTCCCCTTCCATACGAATCTGGAGAATTCTGTTATACATAGCGCGGATCAGAAACGCCGCAACCGCTATGCCCGCTATGCCGATCGCGATTATCGTGAGAACGCTCGGCGCGAGATTTTTGCCGACGAGCATATTCGCGAACAGATTGGCGGGGTATAATTTCGAGGTTACGTCCGCGATTTTTAAAATCGTGATTCTGTCGAACGCGAACTTCAGATCGCCCGACTGCATGAGCGACGTGAGTTGTTTTAAAAACAGACTGTAAACATAGAATCCCGCGCCGAGAATCACGATATACGCCGCGAGATGCAGAATAAATCTGTTCGAAATAAATCTGACGACGTAATTGAGCGGAACGGCGATCAACGCGGCGACCGAACATGAAACGGCGGGCGCGAGAATAAGGTGCGAAACGACCACGACGTAATAAGCCGCGCCGCCGATACCCGAAACGCCGCCGATTACGACGCACGCCGGCAAAAGGACCAACACCGTGGATATGAATTGGGAAAAAAGAATTTTCGCGAACTTATACGCGAACAAATCGCCCGAACTTATCGGTTGGCACAAAAGGACTTCCACGTCCCTGCTCTCCGAAAGCGCGAGGTGAATATTTCTCGCCCCGACGACAACGTTTATCACAAACACCGCGCCGTAAACCATAGCGAGCAGTTCATACGCTCTGTCGATCGTCTGCGACGCGTCGCCGAAAGTCGCCGCGATATAGGTTTTCGCGAATCCCGAAAAAACGTAAATAAACGCGCCGTATAACACGGCGAGCAGCAAAAGCGTGAACAGAACGCCGAAAACGTCGTTCTTTCCCTTTCCTTTGCGGAAGGACGAAGAAAACCATTCCGCAAAATCTTTTTTGAACAATAACGCAACGTTTTTCATCATTCGTCCTCAAATTCTTCGATAAAGGCTTCTTCGAGCGTCTTGTTCGGATTGTTTCTTCTGAACTCCTCGATGACGATATCTGCCACGATACGCCCTTTATTGATGATATAAGCCCTGTCGCACGTTTTTTCGACCGCGTCAAGATTGTGCGAGGAATAAAGCACGCCGTTGCCCATCGACTTATAAACCTGCATATATTCTCTGAGAGCCTTGCTCGTCTGAGGATCGAGCCCCGTGAGCGGTTCGTCGAGAAGCCACAACTTAGGCTGATGAATAAGCGAAGCCATAAGGCAGATTTTCTGGCGCATACCGTGCGAATACGACGATATGAGCGAATCTATTTTATCGCCGAGGACAAAGATTTTCTGCATTTCTTCGATGCGCGCTTCTCTCACGTCGAGCGGCGTTTTGTGCAGATCCGCGACGAAATTAACGTATTCCGTACCAGTCATTTTATCGAACATCGCCCTGTTGTCCGGCACGTAGCCGAGATTCATCTTGGCGTTGACGGGATCTGTTTTTATATCGTGGCCGCAGATTTTTACGCTGCCTTTGTCGAACGGGAAAAACCCCGTCAGACACTTTATCGTTGTGGATTTTCCCGCGCCG
>CAVJNC010000027.1:0-20202 GCA_963650905.1 Subdoligranulum sp. APC924/74 | reverse complement strand
CCTCGTGCGCGACGAGCGGAACGTTGAACACGGGCGTTCGGGAAACGACCGAATTATTGCAATTTTTAACGACCTCGTCAGAATCGTAAGACGGACAGACGAGCATATTATCGAAGCCGTTGAACATTTCGGAGTGTCTGCCGTAAGGGAAGAAATACCCCATATGCTGAACGTCCAGATCGACGAGCTTGCGGTTGTTAAGCCCCCATGCGCAAGTGTCTATATACAGACGGCTCGAGTCGGCTTTTTTTATAAATTCGCCGAGTTTTTCAACTTCCTCGCACCCTTCTTTTATCTCGTTGCCGATACAGTATTCGACAAGCGACGGGTGGTTATAAAACAGGTCGATAAGCCTGCCGATTTTATCCTTGCCCGCAAATTTCGTGTTTGTTACGAGCATTTCTTCGAGATTGTTATACGCCGAGTCGGGAACGCGGAACTCGTAATGAACGAGCATTCCCTCCTCGTCCGCAACCTCGAAAAACTTTTCGCTCGGGATATACGAGTGAAACCGCACAAAATTAAACCCGAATTTCTTTGCCGCGCGGATATTTTTCCGATAAAATTCCTTTTCGTCAAGACCGCAGTTATCCGAATGTTCGTGAGCCGTCGCCCCGCGGATATACCCGCGCGCGAAAATGCGGTTTCCGTTAAGGAAAAATTTTCCGTTTTCGGACTTTATTTTTCTGAACGCGAAAACCCCCTCGGCTCTCTCCGGTTCGATATCTTCTTCGTACTTGATCGCAATTTTAAAGCGGTATAATTCGGGGTTTTCTATGCTCCACAGTCGCGGTTTTGAAATCTTGAAACTACCCGAAAAGGTATTGCCGTCACAAGGAAAACCAAACCCGTCCTCCCGTCCCGAAGGCTCTATGGCGACGAATCTTATCTTCGCCATTTTTCTTTCGGATTTAACGGACAGAACGCCGCTTCCGGATAAATTGTCCGATTTTATTTTTATTATCGTATTTCTTTCGGTTATCATAAGCTGAATCTTTCTCCGAAGGCTTTTTCTAAATCTATTTCCTCGATTTTACCCGCGGGCAAATCGACCTTTATTTCCTTGTTTTCGTATCCGAGCGTGGCGGTAACGCAATTTTCGCAAGGGTTGAACACTCTCGCAAAAAACGTCCTTTTGCCGTTTTCTTCTCTTTCGATTATTCTCGAAAACACCGCGCCGTCGAGTGAAAAGCCCGTCAGACTCGCGATATCCGTTTTTCCGTCGGGCGCGACGCCTTTTACGACTAAAGGGCGCTGATATTTTAAAGCGTCCGTAAAAATTTCGTCCGCGGGCTTCAGTTCGTCGTAAAGCTTAACCGCAAATTCAAACTCGTTTTTCCCGAGCATTTTCAAACTTTCGCTTTGCCAGCGCATTCCTTTGCCCGCGCCGCTTTCGTCCTTGGTAGGCAGAAATGTGTCGTAAACCTTTTCGGTTGACCTTAAAAGAGTGTAACGAACGAAAGTTTCGTTTTCTTCCGTTTTCCACGCCTCGTACTCGTGAAAAGATTTTGAGAAAACTGCTACCGAACCGTTTTTCTGCGGAATATACGAGACGTCTCTCATCGAGCAGGTGAAAATATCCTTGCTTAAATCTTTTTTAAGCGGTATCGGTCTTTTCGCTAAATCGAACGGGGTGTCGGCATAAATATACTCCGTCTGCCCGTCGATTTTCTCTAACATTCCGAGCCTGAAGCCGAAGCACTCGTCGTTTGTTATTTCCGCGGTTATTTTTGCTTTATCGTCGCCCTTTTCAAGCCTTATTTTCAGACAAAGCTCAACCGACTTTTTATTTACGCCGACGTTTTCGAATAAGTATTTAACTTCTTTTTCAGAATAAAGCCCGCAACCCGTAGTTTCTTCGGCAACGACCTTATCGGCTTTCTTCGGCGGTTTCGCGTCTTTGTTCGCATAGGTATAAGAATCGCCGTCGTCAACGTCGATAACGGGATAAAATTCGGCTTTTACGCCGTTCCTGTTTGTTATGACAAAGTTCCCGTCGGCCGAAACGTTTACTTTCAGCAATGCGTTCGATATAATTTCGTTAATTTTTGCCTCGTTTTCTTTTTCTTTTACGTTGCAGAATCCATATCGGGCAAACGACAAAGCCTGAACGTTCGCCGTAAAACGATAATAAACGCCGGTCTGAATATCTTCTTTCCCTGCGTTTTCGGGGATAAAAGTCCTCGTTTCGTCGGTAGATATTTCCTCGAATGACGTATATTTCATCGTTTCTATATCGATACGTTTTTTGAACAGAACACGAACAAAAGAATCTTCGATTATCCGCCCGTTTTCGTCGGTCAGTTTATTTCCGTCCGCGTCGTAAGGAACGGAAACAAAACCCTCGACGACTTCTTTTCTGTCGTAAGGTAAAGGATTGAACAAAAGCAACTCCCCGCCGCCGTTTATACGCTTTAACGACGAACCTATGCGGCTTAAATCGTCTTTTATGAGTTCGAGGGCGACCTCTTTCACCCCGCGAAGTCTGTCTTTTTCGTCCTCGCACATTTCCTCGCTTCCGCAAGTACAAATCGAATCGTGTGCGTGAGATTTCAAAAGTTCTTTATAAGCGTGTTCGGCTATGGCTCGTCTGTCGAGATAACCGAATTTTTCGTTTCTCTCTGCAAAAATATCCAGACTTTCAAACGTACCGAACATGAGATTTTCGGCTTCTCTGTTCAGGAGTTTGATATCGGGGCGGGATGAAAGGGTGTTTGAAAGCTCGTAATGCTTATCGTAATTCCCTCTCTGCTCGCCGACCGCCATATAAGGTTTTTCGGACGGATTTTCCTTTGAAACCGCCTCGAAAAACGAATCTATCGTACTTAATTTGAATTCCGCGTTTTCATATGTCTCATTTAAAAACGCCGCTATTTCAGGCAGATCTTCACGCGGTTCCAGATGATCCGTCCCGCATATCCAGAGCCTGTTTTTATACGCCGTTCTGGTTTTCTGATAATCGAACGTCCAGTCGGCGCACCTCACGGCGTCCGATTCTTCCACCTTATGCTTTTCAAAATTTTTCCATATCCCCGGGACGACAAGTCCGCTGCCCGTGCTGTATTTATCGCACTCGCCGATCAAACCCGTTCCGTCCTTAGCTCTTAAAATAACGTCGCTCTTTTTCCCGCTTAAAGCCTCGTTTTCAAGCCTTTCCCCTCGGGAAAAATAAACGTATTCCATACCGTATTTCGCTACAATCTGAGCAAACTGACTATTTAAACCGAACGAATCGGGCGTGTAAGCGACCTTGCCCTTACCGCCGTAATAAGCCCTTATTTTCATTCCCGTTTCGAGGTTTTTCAAAAGCGATTCGCCGCAAGGCAAAAAGGTATCGGGAACGGTATACCACGGTCCTATAACGAGTTTTCCGCCCGAAATAAGCATTTTAAGCCGCGATTCGTTCTGCGGTTTTACGGCAAGATAGTCCTCTATCATAACCGACTGCCCGTCCAGAAGATAGCACGGGTAAATATCGTTTTCGAGAAGATACATAACCTTGTCGATAAGCCGCACGAGCCTTACCTGAAATCTCGGAAAGCTTAAATACCATTCTCTGTCCCAATGCGCGCCCGGAACGAGATGAATTATCGTTTTTTCGGGTTGTTTAGTCATTTTTGCTCCGTAATGTTCGGGGGCTGACGTAAAACCGTCGCCCCCGCATGTTATTTTAGTACTTTTTCGCGTTTATCAATCTTTCTTCTTTTTCAACGCGACCGCCGCCGCAAACAGACCTATCACGGCGAATACCGATCCGCCGATAACGCCTGAACCGCAACCGCTGCCGGAAGAAGACGAGTTGTCGCCATTTCCGCTATCGTCGGCGCTTCCGCTGTCGGAAGAATCGACGGTCGGATTTTTAACAGCCTTCTTTTCCTCTTCTATCGTCTGATTTTTCAGTTCGAGTTGCTCGGGAAGATTTTTCCAGCTATACTCGTAATCCGCAGTGGAAGGAGTGAGTCTGCCCGTAAGCGAAGCGAGAACGGTATCTCTCGTTTCAACCGTAAACTTAATCGTTTCGGCTGCCTTATCGGCATATTTCAGGGTTAAAGTGTACTCGTTTGCCGTTCTCTTTTCGGTTATCGTGGTATTTTCGAGTTTTAACTCGCTTTTATCCCAATTATAGGTGTAAGCCGCGGAATCGGGAGTGATTTTATCCGCAAGAGAATTGTACTTATCGTCCTTGTTTTCAACCGTGAATGTCAACGTTTCGTCGGCTTTTTCGAGGTATTTTATCGTCAAAGTATATTCGACCGCCGTTTTAACCTCGGTAACGGTAACGTCTTCGAGCGGAAGTGCGGTTTTATCCCAAGCGTAAGAATATTCTGCGGTTGTCGCCGTCAGTTTTCCGGACAAAGAAGCACAAACGGTTTCTCTGTTTTCAACCGTAAATTTACGTGTTTCGTTTTCCTTTTCGCTATCGGAATAAACTATCGTAAGCGTATACTCAACAGGCTTTTTGACCTCTTTTACCGTGCAATTTTCAAGCGGCAATTCGGTTTTATCCAAGACGTATTCGTACTCTGCCGTATTTTTTGTAAGTTTTTGTTTTATCTCATCGAGTTTTTCCGCCTTGTTTTCAATAGTGTAAGTAACGTTTTCAGTCGTTCCGCTTAAATATTTTACTTCGGCGGTATATTCTATCGCCGTGTATTCCGCGTAAACCGCGTAATCTTTTTCGGGCATAACGGTGAGTGTGTCGTTACCTTCCGCGTCTGCCCACTTAACGGTGTATCCGCCCTTTTGATAGTTGCTTAAATCGATCGCGCTTCCGTGAGCAACTTCGCTCGTATCGGCTTCGCCCGAAACTCCGTCCGGATAAACGCTAAGCGTATACGTTCTGTTGAAAACAGCCGTTTCGTCTACCGCGGTAAGCAGGTACTCCGTACCCGCACTTCCTTTCTCTTGATACATAACGCTTACGCCGCCGAGAATTTCGATTTTCACGTCGGTGTTTTTACCGTTCGACAAAAGATCTCTGTACTGTCCGTTGATATAAATCGTCATTTTGCCGCCGTTGCAAAGGATAAGCACGGGCTTCTGAAGAAGAGCGTTTGTTGCGTTGAAACCGCAACCGCCGCTCCAATCCCAGTCCGAGGTATCGGTGGAAGAATTGATTTCGGAAACAGATTTTCCGTTTATAAGAATTTTCGTAAGAGCGTTCGCGTTGGGAGCGTAGCCGTCTATCATATGCCATACGATGTCGTCCATAGGCTCGGAAAGCGTTACGTCGACAACGAGGTGTTTAAGCGCGGTCTGTTCGGTTACGTTTTCTATGGAAACGCTCGGCGTTATTTTCTTCTCGGATTTCGTGCAGTAAACGGCTCCGTTTATTCTCTCTGCCGAGAATTTATTTGCAGTTACGTATACTTTTCCGTCTTTTTTTACAAACGGAAAGCCTTTGTCGAGGGAAATCTTCACATTGTTTAAATCGATATTGTTTCTTGCCGCCCATGCGCTATGGAACCATATCTGGAACTCGCCGGTGTTATACAAGTACGCGACAACGGGAGTGGAATAAGGTCTGCCGCTGTTTTTGACGGGGTTGGTCGTGTAATCGTCCTCGGACGAATAAGTGTTTATATTCCAGTAATTTACGGACTTGTCGTTAATAAGGAGATAATCCTTCGCGTACATATAATGGTCGCCGAGAACTCTGCTCTGATAGGAAGCGTTATAATCCGCGCTTAAAAGCGGGAAAAATCTCAGACATTTATATTCTCCGTTAGTTCCGCCGTCCTCGAGACTTCTCGAAAAGGTTTCCACGGTATATTCCGTTTCGTCGGCTTCCTCCTGCTTCACGAAAATCGGGTTTTCAAAGTTAGAGGTCGGATCTAACGTCGATTTGAAAATAAGGTCGCCTTCGGTTTTATATGTCGTGCCGTTGTAAACGCAAGAAAATCCGTCCTTAAGCCCGACGGTCATCGCGCCGATATCGGTGAAACCTCTGTGAATGGCAAGATAAATGTAATCTGGATAAGCTCTTACCGTAACGGGAGTCCAGTCTCCGCCTTTGCTCAGATTGGTTCTGTTATCCACGGAAGTATATACTCCCGAATACGCTTCTCTTATCTCGTTGAACGTCATTCCGTTGATAACGAGATAATTGCCGAGATCCATTCCGTCGATGGTGTAATTCGAGCTCCCCTTATCGTTAAGCCATGCGTCGGTTGCGTGAAACTGCTTGTCGTACTGCAACTTTATCATCTGATCGGTTATAAAGTCTGTTCTGTAGCCGTTCGTATCGATGACGGCCGTGAAATGTTCGTTCATCACCTCAACGGTTTCGCCGTCCGCCTTGGCGGTTTGCGAAACGTTCGCCCCCGCAAAGATAAACGCCGCGACGCAGCACAAGCATAAAACGAATGTGATTACGCTTTTGAAAGATATCTTGCGATAACTTTCGGTTTTTTCTTTTTTCATCTTTTTTTCCTCCGAAAAATTTGATATTTTTAATCGGTTAGTTATTTAAACTCCGATTTTTGCCTTTAAATTCTTTTTTAATCGGTTAGTTATTTAAATCCGGTTTTTGCCTTTAAATTCTTCTCGCGGGCGATATTCCCGTTTCGGTTACGTTGAATATAAGCGAAGAATAGTTTGCAGCAAGTTCGCTCCAATCGTCTTTCGCCGCGATGAATTCCGCTTCGGTCGAATAACTTCTCGCTTTCGCGTCCGAGAAGCTGCCCCATGTTTTGCTATGATATTTTTTATGTCCCACAACGATAAGTCCGTCGGGCTTACAATCGCCGAGAACAAACAAATGCCCTGCGTAATGCTCTTCGTCAACCTCGTTGAGATATTTGACGAAAACGTTTTTAACGTTCATATCCGGAGCAGATTCCGATGCGAGAACGCTTGCGTAAAGTCTTCTGTCGCCCGTTTCTACCGCAGAATTGTCGGTAATTTTCGCTTCGATATAAACGTTTTCTATCGTTCCGAACGAGTGGCAGGAGATAAACCCGCCGTTTCCGTTCAATTTGCCGTTTATAAATATCACGTCCTTCAAAACGCCGCTTATACCCATCATAGGTATAAATCCGCAGTAATTGCCCGTGACGTTAAGATTTTTGATTATTTTGCCGTTGCCGTCGAACACGCCCTGGAAGCCGTCTGCCGACTGCGCGCCGAACGGATAACGATCGTACGCCTTGTATTCTCCGTTGCAAACTATGTCGTTTCCGAGAATGAAATAGCCGTTTGATGACATAGACGCGGTTGCCGAAGCAAGCGAATTTGCAAGGAAATCGTTAAGTTCCGATTCGTCCGTGATTATATCGGTAACTATTTTTCCGCTATACTCGTAAACCGCCTTGTCTGTTGCAATCGAAATCGTCTTTTCGACGTTGTATTCCGAGGTTTTCAACGCGTTGAGTTTGAACCCGATTTTTCCCGTATCGTCAACCGATTCGAAAATTTCGCTGTCGTCCGCTTTTACGGATAAAACATTTCCCTCAAAACTTGCGGCGGAAAAGCCGTCGGCAAGTTCCAAAGTTATGCTTTCGTCCGATTTAAACGTCGGACGGACGCAATTCACGGTGAGGCGGACGCTTTCGCCTTTATACGTTCCGACAACCACCGCGCTTCCGAAAGATTTTCCGAAATAACCGTTTTCGCCCGAACCGATGCAATCGTTATCCTCCATAGTCCATTCGACGGTTACGCCGCTCTGAACCTTTCCGTTCTCCCACACCTCTGCGGCGGGCTTGAAGCCGAGAGGAATCGTCGGATTTTCTATCGCCGCAACGCTCGTTTCATAGCCGTCCGCGGCGGGTTTTGCGTTCGATATCACTATCAGGGGCTTACTTTCGCGTACCGTAACAGTAAGCCTTTCGGCCGCTATCGTTCCCGAAATTCCGGCGTAAACGACGACGGTCAGACTGCCCTCGTTCAACGCTTTTACGGAAAGCACGTTCCCGTTTAACGAAAGTTCGACAACGTCCGCGCCGCTTTCCGTATTGAATCCGTATTTATCGGCTTTCGTATCTTTGCCCTTATATTCGGCTTGCAGGGAAACCTCTGCGGTTTCGCCCGTAACGAGATCGACGTCCTTCGACGAAAGTTTTAAAGACGGAATCGAAGTCTGCTTTTCAACCTTAACGGTAAAACTTGCCGATGTCTCCCCGAGCTTTCCTTCGATTTTCGTATCGCCCTCGCCGAGAGCCGCGACTATGCCGTTATTTACCGAAGCCACGTTTTCGTCGAGCGATTTCCATTCGATTTCTCCGTCGCCGATTTTCTCGTATTCTATGGCGAATGTTTCGCCGACCTCGAGTATCACGCCTTTGGTGATGAATTTAAGCCCTATGGCTTCATCTGCTCCCGAGGTCTGACCGCTTTCCGACGTAGCGGGCGTACTATCCGAACCCGAATCCGTCCGATCTTTTTTACAGCAATATACGGCAAAAAGGGCGAATGCAAGAACGAATATGCAAATAAACGCCGTTATCGATATTTTTTTCATATTCTTGCCTCCTTAAATTCCCCATGTCGCGTACAGAATATCGAGTCCGACGTTCTGCGCCGTGTACTGAATGCCGAGTTCCCTGCAATCGTCTCTGAAAGCGATTCTCTCCGCTTTCAGCGATTCCTGACTGTAATATCCCGTATGAAGCGTTAAAAGCGCGTATCTCGGGAAAATGCTTTCTATCCTGATATGCTTTGCGATAACCTGATATTTTGCGTTATCGGTGTATTTCAACGGTTCTATCGCTTCATACGCTTCGTCGATTAAATCGAGCCAGTGCGTGAGCAGATTTCTCGGCCAATATTTGCTGACGGCAATCTGCTCGTAAATGGTTCCGCTTATTTCGTTCGTCTCGTCGTTTTCTATCTTTCTGCTCCAGATCCGGAACTCCGACAAAAACTGACGCATCGGCTTTGCCGCGTCCAGAAAATAATTTGCGAAAAAGTCGTCCGTTATTTCCTGCAGATTGCAGTTGACGTCGAACTCCTCTATCGAGTTTATATATTCTTTAAGTTTATTGAAACCCGTGGCGTTGGTCTGCATCGTCTGACCTTCCGTCCAGACGTATTCGGAATTGTTCGCCCTGAAGAAACGCAGGGTTTCGAGCGAACTGTCGAAGGTGTTGAACGGATAGAGATAATAGCTGTAATTCGGCTCGTAAAGCCATGCGTAAACGTGTGACGACAACGAAGCCCAACCCTCGGCTATTTCGGCATACTGCTTATTTACGTCGTCGTAAAACGAATGAGTGAACGAAGCTTCGATAGGAGCGATGAACACGCCCACGTTCTTTTCGAGAACGACGGATTCGTCAATCGCCGAATAGGTTCCGTCCGTGTTTTTGACTACGGGAGCCTGAGTCGTGTGGTGATAAGCGAAGATATTTATGAGCAGGTCGCGCTTTTCGGTGTTTTCCGCAGCCGCTTTCTCTTCGAAATAAGCGTCGACCTTTTTGGCAACTCTGTTCGTAAATTGAATCACTCTCGCCGCCGCGGCCGCGTTTCCGTAAGTTTCCTCGAACTTCTGACACCATTTGCATTCGCAGGAATAGAAGTTATCCTGAATCGTGAACGTGATAACGGGCGTTTCGGGATATTCCTCGGCTTTCTGCTCGATGATTTCCGCAACGCGGTTTATCATGAGTTCGAGTTCGTCTTTATCGCCGCGCGCCGTGTAGCAAAGTTCGCGGTTGTTCGTCGCGAACCACTTCGGGTGTTCTTCGCCGAGCGTGGGATCGATTTTGTTCTCGCTCGAATCGAAATAGTTAAGCGAATTGTGGAAATATCCGCCCTGACCTACGGGGATTATTATATCCTGATTTTTAATAAAGCCCATTCCGTAGCGAGCCTCGTCCGAAACGGCGTTGCCCTGAACGCGATAACCGTAATCGGGCTTTTCGATAATTTCCATATCGGGTATCGTTTTGCCCGTTTTCGCGTATACGACCGTGTCTTCCGAATACATCGTATAACCCAAAACGTGTCTTAAAAACGTTATAGCGCCCTGCTGATAACCGAAGCCCGTAGCAACTTCCATAAACACCGTGTTGCCGTAAGTTTTAAGGTAATATCCCGACGGCGCGAGATCGTCCTCGGGCATCGTAAGCCCTGCCGCCGAAAACAAATCTTTTCTTCCGAGTACGATATATTTGTCGCTTTGAGAAACCGCGGTTATATCCGCGCCGGCCGTTATTTTAACGTCCGCGCCCGTTGCCGCGGAGATATGCTTTAAGATAAAGTTTCCCGCCTGAAGCGCCTTGGACGATTCGACGTCGTAAACTATCGTATATCCGGAAACGCCGTGTTCGGCAAGAATCCTCTGCGGGTTTTCCGTAACGTTTACCTTATGAAGTCCGCCGGACCAGAAATGCTCTTCCTTTACGTCTACAGGATTGGTCGCTTCGTTCGGCTTATCCGAAGCCGATTCGCCCGCGTTTACCGAATCGGTTTGCGATTCTCCGCCCTTTCCGCACGAAACAAGGCTTGCAAAAAGCATAACCGCGACAAGAATTGCGGAAAGTATTCCGCCAAAAAGTTTTCTCATTGCATTTCTCCTTATCCTGCGACGATATCGACAGCGAAATAGTCCACGTTACCGCTACCGTCCGCAGCCATTAAAATCAATCTGTACGTTCCCGCTTTCGTCGCTTTGAAGGAATTCGAGTTCGCGGGGATTTCGTTCATTTTGCCCGACGGATCCTCGACGTACTTCGCGACGTATATTTCGCTTTCCGCCGAATAATTGTCGCTTACCGTGAATTTCGGCAGAACGTAGGTCTCGCCGACTACGATCTCCGTTCTGAATTCGCCGAGGAAGTTAAATACGGGCGCTTCCTCGTCTAAAACGGTATACGAAACCGAATAAGGCGTTTTGTTTTCCGAAGAATTGAAAACGTCCGAAACGACGTATCTCACGGCGTACTCGCCGATTTTATCGAAGTTTACGATATATTCTCTGGTCGGATCGACGTTGTTCATCGACGTACCGTTTATATCCGTGAGGTAATTTCCGTCCGCGTCCACGACGGACATCGTGAACAAAACGTTCGGATCGAGAACGTCCGCCGCATACGCCGCGGGAATCGTTACTTTCCCGACGGCAAACGTTCCGCCCGCCGTACCCGAAACGTAATACGCAGGTTCCGTACTGTCGCTCGTAACCGTTCCCATAAACGAATGATTTACTATTTTTTCGATATATAAGGACTTTTCTCCGCTCGTTTCGAATGCGAAGTCAAGCCTTACCTTGTGAGATTCGAAGCCCTCGAACGCTTTGCCGGCGTCGGTTTTTCCGATATCTATCGTAAAGCCCGCCGCCGTGAGTTTACCGTCGGAATAGCTTATCTCGATATTTTTCGAACCGTCGAACAAGAATTCGGGAGATACCGTCGTTCCGTCCGCCGTAAAATATACTCTTCCGTTCTTCTCTTCCAGAGCGAACGTTACTTTTACGTTCTTATCTTCGTCGTCGGTAAGTACGGCTGTCATTTTGCCGAATCCGTCCGGAACGCCTCTCAAAGTCAAAGAAAATCTGTCGGCAAGAAGAGGATTTATAAACCGAGCCGTTCCGTTTCCGTTTACGGTTACTTTAAGCCCGTTTTCCGTCTTTTCCGTTAAAACTCCGTCCTCCGAATAAATGTAAGAAGCAAAATCCAGTTTCTTTCTGTTTCCGACGACGTTCCATACGTCAACGCAAGGAATTTCGTAAGTTTTTTCGGTTGCGCCCGCAACGAACGCGAATTTTACGCTGCCCTTTTTGCCTTCGATTCCGGGAACGTAAACATCGCCCGCGTAGTATGTTTTTTCACCGTTTTTATCGGTGATTTTGCAGGAAGCGACTATTCCCTTCTTCGTTCCGCCGCCGTAATCGGAAGCGACGAATGAAGGTATTTTATAGCTTCCGCCCGCAATCAGGACGGACGGCAGAACCGCGTCCGCAGAAAATACGGGAGCGGACGAAACGACTGCGTTTATCGAATACTCCGCGCTTGCAGTTTGCCCTATTTCGTCGGTTACGCCGTAAATTATCTTATATCCGCCCGCAGATTCGGGAATGAAAGCTCCGTCCGTAACGATAATTTTTTCGCCGTTATGCTCCGCATACACCGTCAATTCGAGATTCCCCGAGCCGCCGCTTACCGTTGCCGAAGCGACTTTTACCGTTTCGCCGACTTTAACCTCGGCTTGTTTTTCGCTTTCGCTAATCGAGATAACGGGATCGGGTACGTCCGACATACAATTTACCCAAAGAATCTTTTCGGTCGTGTTGCCGCTGAAATCGGTCGCCTTGTAAATTATCGCGTAATATCCCGCGTAATCGGTTTTGAACGCGCCGTTTTCAAGGCTTATCGAAACGGGATTGCCCGAATTGTAATTGTAAGCGACTTTATAATCTACGGAAAGATAACCGCAAACGTCGTCGAAAGCGTAAGCGGAAGGTACTTTATACGTTTTCCCTACTTCCGCAAGCGGCATTTCGTCCGTTTCGCCGTCAACGATTATTTCAGGTTTAACGTCGTCGGTATACAGCGATTCGGAAATATCTAGACCGTAAACCGAATAAATTTCGAAATTAGCGGTGGAAGCCGAATACATATCGCACGTTATCGACATTTTTACCTTACTGCCCGTAAAGCCCGACCATAAAAGTTCGGGGAAGCAATCGGGAGAATCGAGATCGATATTATATCTTTCGTTGACGTAAATCGAATTGCTCCCGTAATCGAACGCAAGCCTTACGGACGAATACTGCTGTTTCCCGTCCGCGCCGACAGAACCGGTAAAGCTGTGCGCGGTGCTCGTTCCCGAAACGTTCTGGTATAAAACAAGCGTATTTCCGCTATGGAAATATCCTTTAGGAACCTGTCCGTTTCCGCGGGACAAAACGAACGCTCTGTAACCGTTATCGCTTCCGCCGTAAGCGTAAGAAATAATATCGACGTAAATCGACGGATCGTAAACGTCGGTAAGACGAACGGTGATTTTCTCGAAATCCTGATTACCGATACTATCGGGTGTAGCCATAAACTCGATAAGTTTATCGCTGCTCGTGGCGTTTTTAATGTCTATCGGCTCGGAAAAAGTAAGCGTTTCTCCTGCGGCGAGCCTTACGTACAACGCGCCCGAACCGGGCTTACGGGACTCGTCGTTATACGCAATCGAGGACTTTTCGCCCGCAACGGCAAATTTAGCCGTAACGGCGAACGTAATTTCGTCGAGATAAACCTCGCCGTTTGCTTCGGCGATAAATCTGAGCGTGTAAATACCGGCTTCGTCGAGCTTCGCCGTAGCTTCTTTCGTTTCCGTTCCGTCGGGATACCTTAAAAGCGTTGCGACTTTGCCGTACTTTCCGCCGACGATAATCTTCCTTTCGGGAAGATCGAACGTCGAGCCGTACTCGTAGCTTTCTTCGATATTAACCTTTCCCCATACGGGAACTCCGCTTGCGTTTACGCTTTTATCAAGCGTAGACAACCCTGCGAAAAGGCTTATCGCGAAAGCGAAAACAAGCACGGAAAAAATCAATCTTTTTTTTCTCATCCTTTGACGCCTCCTATCGTTAAATCGCCGAGAAGTTTTTTCTGAAACGCTATGAACACTACCAGAATCGGGAACAGTACGGTCATTGCCGCCGCCATTTTTTGCGGATCGGTATTCGCATATCCCGTGCTTGCCATTTTTCTCGGATCGTTTGTCGTGAGCAACGAATAAAGCCCGATTGCGATAGTGGGATAACTGTTCATATAAATAAGCGGATTCTGATAATCGTTCCAGAATTCTATAAATTTGATAAGCATTACCGTGAAAAACGTGTTTTTCACGAGCGGCATTATTATGCCGAAAAATATCCTGAAATTGCCCGCGCCGTCGATTTTCGCGGCTTCGGAATAAGTGTCCGAAACGCCGTTGAACGCCGCGTAAAACACAAGGAAATAAAGCCCTAAAAAGTTGGCTTTCATAACCCACATCGACCACAATCTGTCGTAAAACCCTAAAAACTTCACCACTTTGATTTCCGACGGAAGACTGCCGACGATGGGAAGCGACATACATACGATAACTATCGTTACGACCGTTTTTGAAAGCTTGCAGGGAAATTTTGAGCAGCAATACGCCGTTACGCAGGGAACGAACGACGCGGTGAACGCGCAGCCTGTCGCATATAAAAGCGAATAGCCGAACATTCTCCACATTCCCACTCTGTAAGCGCCTACGCCCTTTCTGGTTACCTCGCACCAGAATATTTCGCCGATCGTTTTGTAATTGTCGAAATAAAGCACGTCGTCTTCCTTGCCCTTTATCCACCAGAGCGAATCCATACGGTAAAACCACGGATCCCTCAGCGAGGATAAAAACGCCCATACAAGCGGCGCGAGAACGAGAATCACGTAAACGCAGAGGCATACGAGAAGGACTATGCCGAGCGGCGTGAGCTTGCTTTTTATTTTATTTGTTTTGCTCGCCATAAGTTTTAGTCCTCCCCCGGCCCGTATTTCTGAAGAAGTTTCTTAACCGCAAGCGTTATCGGCACGGCTATGATCGTAAGATATAACCCGAGCGCGGAAAGATAGGGATAAGTCGCTCCGCCGCCCGCCGAACCCTTTAAACTCTCAGTGTAAATATACGAACCGATCGTGTGCCATGAAGGATCGGGAATATTAGTTCCGTAAAAGGCGACGATATTCATCTGATTTGTGAAAATACCCGCTATTCCCGCGACGACGAATGTCGAAACCGTTCCGAAAATCATCGGAAGAGTTATGCTTATAAACTCGCGCATACCTTTCGCGCCGTCGATTTCGGCCGCTTCGTAAATCTCTTTGGATATTCCGCTCATCGAGCTGGAATACATCAGAACGGACGTACCGAAACCTACGAGCACGTTATAAAACATAATGGTCGCGACGGTGTACTTGTTGTTTTCCAGAAAACCGCTTATCACCGTTTTTCCGCCGCTTATTCTCTTTACGAGAGCGGGAATGCCCGCGTCTGCGAATTTGCTGAACGCGCCCGTCATGACGATTGCGGAAAGAATCGACGGCATAAACAAAAGCACTCTGAAAAATCCCGCGCAAGGCATTTTCTTGCTTATATAATAAGAAAACAAAAGCCCGAGCCCTACCCCGCATACGAGATTAAGTAAGTACAATATGAATGAATTTTTAAACGCGGGAACAAGTTCCGTTTTGAATAACGCCCTGAACGCCGTGGAAAAATTGACGAGCGTGAAGGTCGTGGCGTTCGTCGCCACGTCGATTTTCTGAAACGCGAGCAGAATACTGTTAAAATTTACAACAAGATAAAAAATTACGAATTGAAGCAACGGCCACGCCATCATCACTCCGTAAAATATTCTGTCGCCTTTGCTTTTGAATGCTTTTTTCTCAGACGAAGCAAGCATAATAAACTCCTTTTAAAAGTTGCCGCAAAGCGGAACGGATAATCGTTCCGCTTTGCGGCAACCCGTCATTTTATCAGTTCCAGTTGTAATTATCGAGATACGTTTTAAGCCCCGTGAAATAATCTTCCGCGGTTACGCCGTTTCTGAACGCCTGTATCGCGTAAGTCTGAACGCCTTTAGCCTGAGTCGTCGAGCTATACATTTCGAACGCCGAGAAATGCTTCATGTTGTTTATATACGCGGTATTGTTCGCGTAAGGATATACGACGTCGGATTTCTCTTTCATATTCCATACAGATAAACCGAAGCTTGTCATTTCTTCCTTGTCTGCGTCGCTGAGAGTGTATGTCAACGCTTTGGGAGCGTTCGTGCAAACCGTGAACGCGCGAAGTTCGGCATCGGTGTTGCAGAATCTTAGAAACTCTTCCGCCAAAGCCTGTTTTTCTGCCGAAAGGCCCGATTTTATGCACGCGAGCGCGAAAAGTTGGTCTATCATCGTGTTTTTCTTCGTTCCGTTAGCTTTTGCGGCGGTGATTTCCGCGTTGGCGTTGGGAAGAGGCATGAATTTGAAGTTACGGTTTTCAGCCGCAAGATTCTGATCATGAGTTCTACTGACTAACGTCTGAAACGCGGGAGCCGCTTCGTTTTCCCACCAGATACCCTCGATTAAAATTCCGATATCCTTATTTACGCCGTCGTTGGAACCCGTGATAAAATCTTCCTGAGCGTTAAGGTGCGTATAACTCGAATTGAAAACGCCCTTTTTACCGACGATGTCGGTAGTATTTCCGTTGGTGTCGACAGCCATCTGTTCAAGTTTTTCAAGGAATTTCAAAGCGTAATATTTTCCCGCCTGTCTTGCAAGATCGTTCTTGTTTCCGGCAGTTATTTTAAGGGGCGCGGCGTCTTTTACGAACGCTCCGCCCGAAATCGTTCCGAGGTCGGTTGCGTCGCCGTCCATAGTGTAGTTAAGCATCATCTGATCGTAGCCTTCATAATCCGCAACGAGCGCCTGGAAGAACCACGTTAAATAATGATAATATCTGTAACCGTTCCATGTTATGGGCTGGACGTTCTTCTGACTCATATACTCAAGAAGAATGAAAAACTCGTCGTAAGTAGAAGGCAATCCGTCGTCGTCCGTACTCGGAAGTCCGTCCGGACCTAAACTTTTCGCGTCGTTCTTATCCGCGATAAACCAATCCTCTATCGAAGCGACTTTTCCGTCCGTAAGATACGGTTCGGCGGCAAAATAGAGGTTTTTCGCGTCGAATACGTCCTTATTGTAAGTAAGCCCCGCGAAAGTATTCGTATGGGGAATCGCATAGTATCTGTTGTCGATTTTGAAAAAATCTTTCTGCGATTTTTCCATCTTTTCTTCTATGGATTTGCTTTCGCCGTCGAGTTTGGTAGTTACGGCAGACGTGATATCCGCAAGCATTCCCTGATTTTTAAGCGTGTAATAGTACGCCGACTCCGCAAAATAAACCTCGTTCGAACTGTTTATTTTTGTTTCGATATTATCCTTGTTTGCGTCTACGATAATCTGAACGCCTTTCTTTCCGCCCGAAAATTCGTCGTTTGCGTGAGCGGCTTCGAATCTCTGTTTTGCGTTCATAATCCACTGCGAACCGTAGCCGCCGTTGTAATTATAAACGTAAAGCTGCATTTTTGAGTCGTTTACCTGTTCGTTTCCGCCGCTTGAATTCCCGTCGTTTTCGGCAGATCCCGCAGTCGTGTTGCCGCAAGCCGTAAAAGCGATTGCCGTAACCGCGCCGAGCATAAGCGCGGTAAGTTTTTTAAAAACGTTTTTCATAACACGTTTTCTCCTTTTTTCAATTAAGAGTATCTTTTCGTCTGCGACGAAAAGAGGAGTACTCCTCTTTTTTCAAAGTAATTATATCACAACGAATTTTGTAATTCAATAGCAAATTTTGCGAAAATTCATTGCATTTTTGGCATTTGTATGTTACACTATGTTTATGAATAATGAAAATATATCTTTTTACCATTCCCTCGATACTCCGACAACCCCCGACAACGTAAGCTGGTCGCCGCATCTTCATAGCAATTACGAGATTCTTTTCGTGTACTCCGTAGAAGAGGCGTACTTTAACATAAGCGGATTTAAGTATCAACTGAAATCGTTTGATTTCGTTTTTATAAAACCCGCCACGATCCATAACCTTATAATCCCGTATTCGCAAAATTACGAGCGTTGCGGAATTTACTTTTCCGAAAATACGATACCGGACGAATTAAAACCCGCGATAAACGATTTTAACAGAATTTATCATTTTGAAAAAGACGATCCCGTTTTCAAGGTTATGGACAGCGTTTCGGACGCGGAACTGAAGTTTTCCAAAGATGATTTGCAAGCCCTTCTCCCATCCGCTCTGACTCAGATTCTTTATCATCTGAAATATTTATCGTCCGATAACGAAAACGTAGGAATTTCCAACGACGTAATAGATAAAATAATAAGGTATATAGACGAGCACATAACCGAACCGTTAAACGCGGAGATTATTTCCGAAAAATTCTTCGTAAGCAAATCGTGGCTTTCTCACACCTTCAAGAATTATCTGGGTATGAGTTTGAAAAAATATATAAATCAAAAAAAGCTTCTCACGATAGAAAAACTTATCCCGACAGGGCTTTCGCTCTCACACCTTTCCGAGGGATATTCCTACAACAACTATGCGACCTTCTTCCGTCAGTATAAGCAATATACGGGTAAAAAACCGAAAGATAATAAGCTGAACGATTCAAAGCCGAAAGAATAACGACACGAAAAACATTCAAAACCGAACGGCAAATAACGCTCTGTCATTATCCGGTTTTAAACAATAAATTTGCCGTTTGACGATAAGACGCGCGCTTGCGTCGCCATAAAATCCGTTACGCCGGAACTCTCCTTTTCTGTATGCAAATTTTATGTTTCCCCATTTTTGAAATATCATCAAACTGCTCTTTCCTTTCAAATATCCCATCACACTTGATACGCTATCTTATGAATCCGAGACGCACATAGATTCATACATATATTTCAAAGCCAAAACGTACATATATTAAAAATTTATATTCAATCATGTCGTTTAAAGCATATAAAAATAGCCGTTTTCTTTTCGAAAACGACTATTTTTGGTGAGTAGGGGTGGAATGCGAGAGATTGTCGGGCTTTTGCCTTTCTTTCGTTTCTCTTTTCAATCTCTCGGCGGCGAGCATATCTTCTCCGCTCTCATTTCCGCCGCCGTGAACGCTTACTTGTTATCAAGTCCGTCAGGCTCTTGCTCCGAACCACTGTTCGGTGGCCCTCTCCCCCCACATAAAAAATATATCCGTCATCCCGATGGATAACGGATATATTTGGGTTTCTAATACGAAATAGCTACACGTCTATTTCTGTTAAAACCTATCAACTACAGTTTAATCGTTATATCAGTATAATCATTATACCACATTTCAAAGTAAAAATCAAGAAAGATTTTATGTATCGTAACGATCTCCATAGCTATCCCTAAATTCTTTCAACATACACTCAAACCAATCTTCCCGAGAATAATGATCCCTAAAAAATGAAAAAATTGGATACCCGTTAATCATCTCATCGCTCGGCAAGCCCTTTTCACTTATCTCTTTTGTAAGTTGATTATTGTTTTGTATCAGCTCCAAAAATCGCAAACGATTTAGTTTGTCAGGCTTAAAACCATCTGTCAGCTCATTATAAATACCAACAATAAATTTCGCCACCGCTTTCGCATATTTTAAGACGTCATCTTTATTTGGGAACAATCCTTGATGTGTTACATTATTACGAAATTGCGTTTGATTTTCGGGAAACAGGTCAGGCAAATGTCCTTTAGCCATCATATAAGCAGTTAAAAAAGCTCCATATTGTCTTTCAGATTGCTTCTTTATAGGTTTCCAAAGTTGTTCAATTTTTTCGCCACATACATTTTGATCAGGATAACGCTCTATAAGAAAAATATTAATGCAGTTCTCGTAAAACCTTTCGAGACTTGCAGCAAAATCTAAAACTGCCTCTCTATAAAAACCATTAAAATAAGCGCAAAGTCCCATGTCAAACAGCAATTCATATTTAGGATTTGTAATATAAAACCTATTCAAATGTCCCTTTTCACAATAAAATTCATATAAAAGTTTGTCTGTTATTTCGATAGAATATTGCTTACCGTGGGGAGTTACAACCATAATTTTATTAGGCTCACTACAAACAGGACATTCACATTTATCACAAAATAGTTTTATTTTCATCTGTTACACCCCAATTCCAATATTTCAAACGCCATCAACTTTCGTTATTTTTATTATACCATATTTCGGCATATTTTTCAAGTCGTTTTGCCTATATGAAGAAAGAAGCCCGAAACAAAACGTTTCAGACTTCCTTACTTTTCGATATTTTCTTGTATTTGCATTCCGCCTTTCAAAACGATGATAATCGAATTGTCTTTCATTACTCGAATATATTCAACAAGGCGGCGAATCGTTACATCGCTATATTCCGAAAAATCAAGACTGTCGGCGGTTAAGTATTGCTTTATATTTTCTATTTCCGCATTTACTTTTTCGTTTGAATCAATCCGCCCCTTTATAATTTCAAGTTGCTCTCGTAAAACAACCATTTGAGAACTCAACGATTTCATTTCTTCTTGAAAACGTTTACCGTCACCCGTAGAACTTGCGGCAAGTTCTACCGTTTCATCCATTATTCCGCTTAACGTTTTTAATTGTTTTTCGATTGCGTACATTTCAAGGGTAATCGCGGCAAACACAAACGCGCCCGAAGTGATTGCGACAAAAATGATTGCAAA
>CAVJNC010000026.1:0-20360 GCA_963650905.1 Subdoligranulum sp. APC924/74 | reverse complement strand
ATCAAGAAGAGTACGCGGCAACTTTGTTGCCGTCGTTCGTCAATTTGCCGCAGGCAAATTCTTGCCGAGGGGTTCCCGCTTGCGGGAAACGGCAATATCGCATTTCGAAATATTAAAGAGCAATGCTCTCTCTTTTTTCGTTGGCAGAGGTATCAAGAAGAGTACGCGGCAACTTGTTGCCGTCGTTCGTCAATTTGCCGCAGGCAAATTCTTGCCGAGAGGTTCCCGCTTGCGGGAAACGGCAATATCGCGTCTCGAAATATATAAAGAGCATTGCTCTCTCTTTTTTTCGTCGGCAGGGGTATGTATGCCGAACAAAAATAATATAAACCTTGCCGAAACGCCGCAATTATGCTCGGCAAAATGACGCCGGCAGACGCTTATTTTAAAAAAATACGATAAAATCACGAAAAAAGTAATATAATATGAATATGAAAAGTCGCGGGTTAACGTTTTTAAAAAACATACTGTCATATATCGTAATCGTTTTGCTCGGGGCGGCGAGCGTGGCGTTCGGCCTTATGTATATCGACGTTACGGGCATCGCGTTTTTAAGCGAGCATAAAACATTGACCGGAATACTGATGATAGTCGTCGTCGGCAGTATTTCGATCGTCTCGATCATATGTCAGTTGCTCGACCGCAATTTCGTCTATAAAATAACTTTTCTGACGCTTGTTTTCATGTCGATTGTCCTTGCCTTGCTTTATGTCGTAAAAATAACGGGTTTCTGGGATAAAATCGGCTCGGTCGAAGCGCTCAGGAAATACGTTTCGGGTTTCGGCGCGTATGCGGTGTTGATTTTCATCGTCATACAGTTTTTGCAGGTCGTGATTCTTCCCATTCCCGGGTTTATCACGATAAGCGCGGGCGTACTTTTGTTCGGAGCGTTCCGCGGCGCTCTTTACAGCGTTATCGGAATAGTCTCCGCGTCTGTCGTCGCGTTTTTCATCGGAAGGGTTTTCGGTTATAAAGTCGCGAGTTGGCTTGTCGGAAAAGAAAGTCTCGACAAAGCCCTCGCCATGATTAAAGGTAAAGACAAGGTAATTCTCACGTTTATGTTTCTTTTTCCGTTTTTTCCGGACGACGTGCTTTGTTTCGTTGCGGGGCTTTCGTCGATGAGCGTTCCTTATTATATCGTGATGATAACCGTTACGAGAATCGCCAATATCGTCGTTTCGTCCTATTCGATAAACGGCAGTCTTATTCCTTACGACACGTGGTGGGGAATTTTGATTTGGGTTGCGGTATTTATCGGCGTCGGCGCGCTATGTTACGTCGTTTATAAACACGGCGATAAAATAGAGAAGTTTTTCGCGGAGAAATTCAAAAGAAAGACAAAAAAATAATATTGTATAAAAAAACGGGAGTTTTTTTATTGTAAAAACAATCGAAGAATGATATAATGATTGCATTATGGTTGACGGAAAATTTTTGGTTGAAAAATTAATCGCATACGCTAAGGCTTTTCTTTATCTTGCCGACCTCGACGAGATATACGTGAGGAACACTCTTCTCGCAACGCTCAGGCTTACGGCTCCGATGAAAAACGCTCCGAATCTCGATTTTATAAAAGAGATGAGCGTTCCGGACATTCTGTTTGACGAACTCAAGGATTATTCGCGTGAAACGGGCATCGCGGGCGACGAAACGCAGGCGACTCTTTTCGCGGCTTCCATTTTCGGCATGCTCACTCAGAAGCCGTCCGAAATCAATACGACTTTCAATTATCTCAAAGAGAAAATGGGCGCGCAGGCGGCTTGCGATTATCTTTATAACTTAAGCGTAATGAACAATTACATTCAGAAAACCGCCATTTCGAAGAATATGCTCTGGGAATATCGCGACGGCGACAACGTTCTCGAAATAACGATAAATCTGAGCAAGCCCGAAAAAGACAATAAGGACATAGCGAAACTCGTTTCCGCCCCGCAGGACGGCGACAAGTATCCCAAATGCGCTCTTTGCCCCGAAAACGAGGGATATCTCGGCTCTTACACTCATCCGCCGAGATCGAACCTGCGCACCGTTTCATTATCGCTCGGCGGGGAAGACTGGAGTATGCAATATTCGCCTTACGCTTATTTCAACGAGCATTGCATAGTTTTCAACAAACGTCACACGCCCATGCAGATGACGAGGCAGACGATAACGAAATTGTTCGATTTTATCGACGTTTTGCCGAATTATTTCATAGGCAGCAACTCCGACCTTCCGATTGTCGGCGGTTCGATTCTCAATCACGAGCATTATCAGGGTGGCAGGCACGAAATGCCTATGCACAAAGCGAAGCCTCGTTTCGTTCTTACATGCGAAAAGTTTCCGGACGTTGAGATTTCCGTTCTGAATTGGTATAACTCGGCAATCAGGCTCACGGGGTATAATAAAAACACAATCTGCGAGATAGGCGGAGATATCGTCGAGGCTTGGAAAAAATACAGCGACGAGAGCGTGGGAATCATCAACAGCGAAGAGGAAAGGCATAACACCTGTACGCCCGTGGTAAGATACCTTTCGGATAATAAATTCTGTCTTGAAATTATTCTGCGCAACAATTCCACGTCCGATCTTTATCCCGACGGAGTGTTTCACGCGCACCCAGAATATCACAATATTAAAAAAGAGGGTATCGGGCTTATCGAGGCGATGGGTTTATACATTCTGCCGGGCAGGTTGAAAAAGCAGATCGAGCAGATTGCCGATATTCTGACCGGCGACGCGCCATTCGATCCGAAGAAAATTACTGCGAGCGATCCTTTATTCGTTCATAAAACGATGATAACGGAACTTAAACGCGACAATCCCGTCGTGGAGGACAAAGAAAAGGCTCTCGAAATCATAACGAAGAGAATAAACGAAACGTGCGTGGCGATTCTCGAAAACACCGCGGTTTTCAAAAAAGACGAAACCGGCACGCTCGCTTTCAGAAGATTTTTGAACACGCTTTCCGTTAAATGAAATAAAATAAAAAAAATTTATCAAAAGGCACAAGTTTTTTGTGCCTTTTCTATTGAAAAAAAATTTTTTTAGGTATATAATGTAATCATAAAATTAAAATGGAGGAGTTTGTGTGAATAAAATAGATTTACTTAAAACTCGCAGGGCAAAATTACTCGAAGCGGGAAAGAACGTGAGAGAAAAAATCGCCGTGCTTACCGACGAAAGTTCGTTTGTGGAACTCGATGCTTATTCGTTTTCTCATAATGAATTTTACGGCGAGGACGCGGAAGGCGAAGGCGTTGTCACCGGTTACGCAACGATAAACGACGAGCCGGTTTACATAGTCGCTCAGAATCCGGACGTTTTATCCGGCGGAATCAGCGAAGGCAACTGCAAAAAGATCAGAAAGTGTCTCAACAAGGCTCTTGCGGCTCAGAAACCCGTGATTTATCTTTTCGATTCGCTCGGCGTGAGAATCGGCGAGGGCGTGAACGTTCTCGAAGGAAT
This sequence comes from Subdoligranulum sp. APC924/74, assembly GCA_963650905.1. GTDB lineage: Bacteria > Bacillota > Clostridia > Christensenellales > Borkfalkiaceae > UBA10281. Next base: position 16,913 of record CAVJNC010000026.1, on the reverse strand, counting down.
AGCCGAAGTTCTTGCCGCGGCGGACGATCTCAAAGGCGAAGTTCCGCAGATTTCGGTCGTTACCGGCGAACTTTACGGTTCTTTTGCGGTGCTTGCCGCCAACGCGGACTTCAATCTTATGACGAAATCCGCTTCGGTCGCATACGCAAGCCCGTTCGTCATTTCGGCAAAATCCGATAAGAACGTCGATAAAACGGAAGTCGGAGGAGTTAAGGCTTCCGCCTACAATTCCGTCGCTACCGTCGAAATTGCCGATGTCGCCGACGCGAAAGAGAAAATCGCGGATATTCTTTCGATTCTTCCGGCTTGCTCGGAAATCGTCGCCGACACCGACGACGATCTTAACAGAGCGACCGAAGGGCTTAACGAAAAGTTCTGCGGCAAATGCATCGTCAAATCCGTTTTCGACGACGGAAAATTCGTCGAAATGAACGCCGCGTTCCACCCCGAAGTAAAAACGGGTATCGGCAGAATAGGCGGAATAAGCGCGGCGGCAATCGTGTTCGACGGCGGCGACGACGGCGTGGAACTCGACCTCGGCAACGTTACCAAACTTAAAGAATTCGCTTATTTTGCGGCCGACAACGGCTTGCCGCTCGTCACGTTCGTCAACACGCTCGGCTTAAAAGCGGATATGCAGACGAGCAACACGGCGGTTCTGAAAGAAATATGTCATCTTATTTCCGGTCTTAAATGTTGCGAAAGAATTTCGGTCGTAACCAAAAAAGCAATCGGGCTCGGTTATTCGCTTTTCGCGTCGAAGTCGATCGGCAACGAATACGCTTACGCGTTCGCGAACGCTAAAATCGCTTTATTCGACGGAGCGGCTTCCGCCGCGGCGTTCGGCGATTTCAAGGTTGCCGACGCAGAAAAACTTGCCGAAAAATACGCCGAAGAAAATGCCGATCCTATCAACGCGGCAAGAAACGGCTATATAGACAATATCATCGAACCGCAGTTTGTCAGAGCGTACGTTGTATCCGCTCTTCAGACGTTAGTGAGGTAAAATATGTTGTTCAATTTATTGGATCAGGCTGCCGCCGCATCCGAAAATTTCGGAGAAAGAGCGGCATCGGGCGGTTTCACGTTCCTTCTTGGAATGATCGTTGTTTTCGCGGGAATGGCGCTTCTCGTTCTCTGTGTGGACGGATTCGGCCTTCTTGTCAACAAAATAGCGGAAAAAAGCGAGAAGAAGAGCGAGAAAACGGAAAAGCCCGCCGAAAATTCCGTCGAAGCGACGGACGACGGTTCGGTTCCCGAAGAAATAAGAGTTGCGATTATCGCCGCGATAGCCGCTTATTATGCGGAAAGCGGAAGCAAAAACGAATTCAAAGTAAGAAAAATCAAAAAATTGTAAGGAGAAACGAAAATGCGTAATTTTGTTATAACCATAGACGGAAAACAGTATCAGGTAGGCGTTGAAGAAGTGGGAGCGACCGCTTCCGCGGTAACGCCCGTCGTAACCGAAGTAAAACCCGTTACCGCGGCTCCCGCCGCTCCCGCAAACGGAACCAAGGTGAACGCTCCCATGCCGGGGCTTGTCAAACAACTCTCCAAGGAAGAGGGCGCGACGGTTAAAAGAGGCGACGTGATTCTCGTCCTCGAAGCGATGAAAATGGATAACGACATAACCGCCCCCTGCGACGGAAAGATTTCCTATAAAGTTACCAAAGGCGCGAATATCGATACCGGCGTGCTGATGGCGATTATCGGTTAAGGAGAAAGAGATGTTTTCTTTATTAAACTCACTTCTCAGTCTTAACATAGGCGAATCGCTCAAAAGCCTGTGGGAAAGTACGGGTTTATACGAACTCGTTACCACTTTCACCGCGGGCGGCTGGCAGAACCTCGTGATGATTCTGATATCGTGCGTGCTTTTTTACCTCGCGATCGTCAAAAAATTCGAGCCGCTTTTGCTTCTGCCCATAGCGTTCGGTATGTTCATAGTAAACATCCCCGGGGTTTATCGCATTCTCTTCGGAACGAAAGGTTATATCGTAACCGAGTGTTTCCGGAACGGAGACGTTATCACGACCGGTTCGGAAATCGCCAGAGGAACGCTGGCGGAATTGTGCGCAAAATTCAATACGGCGGAAGTAAGCCTCGAAAGTCTCGAAGCGGCGCTTGGCGCGATGAATAACCCCGTCGGAGATTACACGATCGTTTACACGGTTTCTTCCGAACAGGTTATCAGAGATTTCGGCTTATTCTACTACATATATAAAGGCGTGGATTGGGTGATTTTCCCGCCGATCATCTTCCTCGGCATCGGCGCGATGACCGATTTCGGTCCGCTTATCGCCAACCCGAAGAGCATGCTTATGGGCGCGGCCGCGCAACTCGGAATTTTCCTGACGTTCTTCGGCGCGTATCTTTTGTTCGGTTTCACCGCCAAAGAGTCTGCCGCAATCGCGATTATCGGCGGCGCGGACGGACCTACGGCGATATACGTAACGAAAAAACTTGCGGAGCATCTGCTTCCCGCGATCGCTATCGCGGCGTACTCCTACATGGCTCTTATTCCGGTTATTCAGAAGCCGATAATGAGAGCGGTTACGACCAAAAAAGAAAGAGCGATAAAGATGCAGCAACTTCGCAAGGTTTCCAAACTCGAAAAGGTTGCGTTCCCCATCGTTGTTTCGCTCATCGTCGGCGTTCTTCTTCCCGACGCCATGCCCCTTCTCGGCATGCTCATGCTCGGAAATCTACTGAGAGAATCGGGCGTTTGCGGCAGACTTGTGGACACCGCTTCCAACGGACTTATGAACACCGTCACCATTTTCCTTGGCGTTATGGTAGGCTCCAAGGCGACCGGTTCGCTCTTCCTTTCGATCGGGACGATCGAAATAATTCTTCTCGGATTGTTCGCGTTCTGCATGGGTACATTAGGCGGACTTCTCGTCGGAAAACTCATGTGCAAACTCACGGGCGGAAAGATCAACCCGCTTATCGGTTCGGCAGGCGTTTCCGCCGTGCCTATGGCCGCGAGAATTTCGCAGGACGTCGGCAGAGAAACCGATCCGGACAACCACCTTCTTATGCACGCAATGGGCCCGAACGTAGCAGGCGTTATCGGTTCCGCTATCGCCGCGGGCGTTCTTCTCGCCCTCTTCGGCTAAGCCTTATTTTTAAGGAGATATAATTATGGCAAAAAAAGTAATGATAACTGAAACGATCCTCCGCGACGCTCACCAGTCGCAGGCGGCAACTCGTATGACAACGGAGCAGATGCTTCCGATGCTCGATCAATTGGACGATATCGGGTATTATTCTCTCGAAGCGTGGGGCGGAGCGACTTTCGATTCCTGCCTCAGATTCCTTCACGAAGATCCGTGGGAAAGACTTCGCATTCTGAAATCTCATCTCAAAAAGACGAAGATTCAGATGCTTTTAAGAGGTCAGAACCTTCTGGGCTATAAGCATTACGCCGACGACGTCGTGGAAAAATTCATCGAATATTCCATTAAAAACGGCGTCGACATAATAAGGGTTTTCGACGCTTTGAACGACGTCAGAAACCTCGAAACGTCGATAAAAGCAATCAAAAAATACGGCGGAATATGCGAAGTCGCGATTTCTTACACGACAAGTCCCGTTCACACGAACGAATATTTCGTTCAACTCGCTAAAGAATGCGAGGCTATGGGCGCGGATAATATCTGCGTCAAGGATATGGCTAACCTTCTGTTGCCGTATACCGCTTACGACCTTATTTCCGCTCTCAAAAAGGCGTTAAAGCCAACCACGCTCGTTCATCTGCACACGCACAACACGACGGGTACGGGCGATATGGTCAACCTCAAAGCCATCGAAGCGGGTTGCGATATCGTGGACACCGCGTTGTCGCCTTTGGGCAACGGCACGTCGCAACCGACCACCGAAGCGCTCGTAAAAACGCTCGAGGGTACGCCTTACGATACTGGAATCGACCTTCAGAAACTTATTCCGATAACCAATTATTTCAAGACCGTCGCGAACGATCTCGAAAAAGCGGGATATCTTAACCCCAACGTCAGAAAAGTCGACGTAAACACTCTTGTTTATCAGGTTCCCGGCGGAATGCTTTCCAACCTTATGAACCAACTCAAACAACAGAACAAACTCGATAAACTCGACGACGTTTTAAAGGAAGTTCCCAACGTGAGAAAAGATTGCGGTTATCCGCCGCTCGTAACTCCTTCCAGTCAGATCGTAGGAACGCAAGCCGTTCTCAACGTTCTTTCGGGAGAAAGATATAAGATGGTAACGAAGGAATTCAAAGGGCTTTTAAAGGGCGAATACGGCAAGCTTCCCGCCGAGCCGGACAAAGAAGTCGTTAAAAAGGTCGTTAAAGACGAGAAGATCATCACTTGTCGTCCCGCAGACCTCATTCAACCCGAGTTCGAGAAGTATAAAAAAGAAGTCGCCGAATATTCGGATAAGACGGAAGATATACTTTCTTACGCCCTTTTCAACGAAGTCGCGACAAACTTCTTCAAGTGGAGACTCGCAAAAGAGCAGGGCGTGGATAAGGATATGGCAAAAAATAACAACGGGGTTTATCCCGTATGAGAATTTTGGTAACGAACGACGACGGTATCGCGAGCGAGGGCTTGAAAACCCTCGCTTCGGTACTCGTTAAAAAAGGTCATAACGTTATCGTTGTTGCGCCGGACGGAAACCGTTCGGCATTTTCTCATTCTTTGAGTATTCATAAAAATCTTGTTTTTTCTTCCCTCGGCGATAAAAACGGCTACGACGAATACACGCTCGACGGAACGCCCGCCGACTGCGTTAAATTCGCTTGTCATTATTTTGATAAAACGCCGTTCGACCTCGTCTGTTCGGGAATAAATCTCGGAAACAATCTCGGCAGCGACACCTGCTATTCCGGCACCGTCTCCGCGGGGCTTGAAGCGAATTTTTTCCAAATCCGCTCGATCGCTTTTTCAAACGTGGCGCATCATGATCAGGATTTTGCCGCGAACGCTCGGGTTATCGACAAATATTTCGAAAAACTTTACGAAATTTCTTCGCCCGAATATACGCTCAACGTGAATATGCCTAACGGCGAGGATAAAGGAATAAAACCCGCGCGGCTCGGTTCGCAGCGTTATTCCGACGAATATCAGAAAAACGAAGACGGAACGTATATTCTCACCGGCGTACCCGTTCCTTACGACACGGAACGCGACAGCGACGTCGTCCTCTCCCGCGAGGGGTACGTAACCGTTACGCCTATAGTTTACGACAGAACGGCGTATTCCGCCCTGAATAAACTGAAGGAAGCGGATTTTCAATGACGACGATCGTTATCGGCGGAGGCCCTGCGGGGCTTGTTTCCGCTTATTTCAGAGCCGTTCGCGGGGAGCGCGTTCTGCTAATCGAAAAGAACGAAAAACTCGGAAAAAAACTTTATATAACGGGCAAGGGCAGGTGCAACGTCACTAACGATTGCGACGTCGACGAATTTCTATCCAACGTAGTAACTAACGCCGGTTTTTTAAACGGCGCGATAAGGCGTTTCCCGCCCGAAAAATTCATGGAATTCCTTTCCGGAAAAATCAGGCTGAAAACCGAGCGCGGCAACAGGGTTTTCCCTTTGTCCGATAAGGCGAGCGACGTCACGAAGTGCCTTTGCGCTTACGCGGAAGAGGCGGGAGTGAAGATCAAACTCGGCGAAAAAGTTCTGAAAATAAACGCGGCGGAAAGTAAAGTCGTTTCCGTTGTTACCGATAAGGCAACGTATCCTTGCGATAACGTAATCGTTTGTACGGGAGGTCTCAGTTATCCTTCCACCGGTTCGACCGGCGACGGTTACGCGTTCGCAAAATCATTCGGGCATGCCGTCGTTCCGCCCGTCGCGGCTCTTTCGGGGTTGAATCTGAAGGGCGATTTTTATAAAAATCTGCAAGGATTGTCTTTAAAAAACGTAAATATAATCGTTTATAACGGAAAAAAGAAGATTTATTCCGATTTCGGCGAAATGCTTTTCACCCATTTCGGCGTATCGGGCCCGACGATGATTTCCGCGTCGAGTTTTATCAACAGGCTTAATCTTAACAACGTGTATATTTCGCTCGATTTAAAGCCCGCGCTTTCCGAAGAACAACTCGACGCGAGAGTGTTGAGAGATTTCGGAAAATACAAAAACAAGGCGATAAAAAATTCGCTGGACGACCTTTTGCCGAAGGCGATGATCCCCGTTATCATAAAAGCCGCGGGCGTTAACGGAGATATAAAAAACAGCGAATTCAAAGCCGAAAACAGAAGAAAAATCATCGCGGCGATAAAGGATTTCAGAATGTATCCTCATTCGCTGAGAGATCTTAACGAAGCAATCGTCACTTCCGGCGGCGTATCCGTCAAGGAGATTAACCCCAAAACGATGGAGAGCAAACTCGTAAAAGGTTTATTTTTCGCGGGCGAGGTTATCGACGCGGACGCTCTGACCGGAGGATTCAATATAACGATAGCGGCTTGCACGGCGTTTTCCGCCGGCAACGCTTAGCCGTGTGCATCGGGTTCGGTCGCAAATAAAAACGACAAACAAGGAGAAGAAAATGATAAATATCGCGCTTGACGGACCTGCCGGAAGCGGAAAGAGTACCGTCGCGAAAATAATCGCAAACAAACTGAATATATTATACCTCGATACGGGCGCAATGTACAGGGCGTGCGCTCTGAAGTGTCTGCTTTCGGGCGTCGACGTAAAAGACGAAGCCGCCGTCGAAAACGTAATGCGCGACGCGGACGTTCGCGTGGAATATAAAAACGGCTCGCAGGTCACGTTGCTCGACGGAAAAGACGTTTCGACGGACATAAGAAAACCCGAAGTGTCGATGCTTGCCTCCGCGGTTTCGGCGCATAAAGTCGTCCGCGAAAAAATGGTCGACCTGCAAAGGGCGGTCGCAAAGGGTATGGACTGCGTTCTCGACGGAAGGGATATCGGCTCGAACGTTCTGCCGGACGCAAAATTTAAGTATTATATAACGGCGGACAGTAAGGTGAGGGCGGAAAGACGTTATAAAGAACTCATCGAGCGCGGAACGCCCGTAGACTTCGATAAACTTCACGAAGAAATAGTTCAACGCGATTATAACGATTCTCACAGAGAATTCGCCCCGCTGAAACAGTGCGACGACGCTAAACTTATCGATACTTCGTCTCTCACGGCCGACGAAGTCGTCCGGATAATTTTAAACGACGTGAAAAAGGATTAAAATATGTTCAATTTACTTATTTGTATCATCCTGCCGTTTTATAAATTATTGTATCTGCCGAAAGTAAAAGGCAAGGAACGTCTGCCGAAAAGCGGCGGATACGTCGTCGTTTGCAATCATTTTGCGAAGGTAGACGCCTTTATGATGGTTGACCTTTTCAAAAAAAGAGTCAATTTTATGGCGAAAAAAGAATGGTTCGACACGAAGTTCAAAAACAAACTGTTCAGGTGGCTCGGCGCGATTCCCGTCGACAGAGAAAAAGCCGATTTCACGTCGGTAAAAACGTGTCTTAGAGTTCTTAAAGACGAAAAACCGCTCGTTATTTTCCCCGAAGGGACGAGAAATAAGGTCAACACCGAACTTCAGGAAATTCACGGCGGAGCGAATCTCATCGCGTTCAAAGCGGGCGTGCCGATCGTTCCCGTCGCGATGAATAAAAAGTTCAGAATATTCGGAAACAACAGGGTATATATCGGAGAACCTTACACGCTCGACGAATACAAAGGCGAAAAATTCACTGCGGAACTCGGCGAAAAACTCAACGCCCTGATGCGCGAAAAAATGGAAGCGTGTATCGCGGAAGCGCAGAAAGAGGAAAAAAAAGGTAAAAGAAAGTGAAGGTAATTCTCGCAAAAAACAGCGGATTTTGTATGGGTGTGCGCCGCGCGGTGGACGCCGCGAAGAAGACTTTCGGAGAGGGCGTTTATATCCTCGGGGAGATAATTCATAACGAAAGCGTTACGGCCGAGATAAAAAATCTCGGAACGAAGATTATCGACAGTCCCGACGAAATCGACGGCGGAACCGTGATTATCCGTTCGCACGGCGTCGGAAAGGACGTCTACGATAAACTGAAAGCGAAAAACGTCGGAATAATCGATTGCACTTGTCCGTTCGTGCTTAAAATTCACGATATAGTCCGGAAATATCACGCCCTCGGTTACAGGATTTTCATCACGGGCGAAAAGGATCATCCGGAAGTGGAAGGGATAAACGGGTGGTGCGAAAACTCGGCGGTCGTTATCGACGAGGATTACGAAAAGGTCGACCTCGGCGAAGACGATATGGTTTGTCTCGTGTCGCAAACCACCTATTCTGAAACCCGTTTCAAAAAAATTTTAGATTTTTTTAGCAAAAAAACTGTAAAAACGCTTGAAGTTTTTAAAACAATTTGTTATACTACAAGAGAGCGTCAAGAAGAGGCAGAAATATTGTCGAAAACCTGTGATGCAATGGTGGTAGTCGGTGGCAAACATAGTAGCAATACTAAGAAACTGATTAGAATTTGTCAAGGAAATTGCGAAAACGTATATTTCATTTCAAATCCTGACGAACTCAATTATAAAAATTTTGTAAACTATAAAAAGGTAGGTATTGTTGCAGGGGCATCGACGCCCGACGAACAATCGATGGAGGTTTTCAGTAAAATGGAAGAAACTACAGAAGTAAAAAGTTCAAATACTATGGAAGAGGCTATGTCCGCTATGGGCGACAGTCAGCCTAAATTCAGAATCGGTCAGAAGATAGTAGCGACTATTTCCGCCGCTACGGACGACGGTCTTGCTTTGTATATCAATAATACGAAGAAAGAAATCATGCTTCCGAAAGAAGAAATGATTTGCGAAAGTTATAATAAGGCCGATTATGCTTCGAAAGTCGGCGAAGACATCGAAGTAATGATAGTTGAACTTAACCCCGTAAAATTGTCCGAAAAGGCAGTCGTCGCTCAGAAAGAAGAGGAAGAAGCGATCGCCAAAATCGCGAACGGCGAAATTTTCACCGTTACCTGCACGGGTTCCAACAAGGGCGGACTTACCGCTAAACTCGGTAGTTACGACGTATTCATTCCTTCTTCGCAGATCAGAATCGGTTTCGTTAAGGACCTCGATAAATTCATCGGAAAGACTTTGAGACTTAAAGCCGAAAAGGTTGAAAATCAGGGCAGAAGAAAACAAATCGTCGGTTCTCAGAGAGTTATTCTCGAAGCGGAAAAAGCCGAGAGAGACGCCGCAAAAGCAAAGAAAGAAGAGGAGTTCTTCTCTTCGATCAACGAAGGCGATGTCGTTACCGGTACGGTAGTAAGATTCGCAGCGTTCGGAGCGTTTGTGGACGTTAACGGATTCGATTGCCTCGCTCATATTTCCGACCTTAGTTGGACTAACGCGAAAACTCCTGCCGACGTTCTCGAAATCGGCAAACAGTACGAGTTCAAAGTGTTAAAGTGCGATAAGGAAACCAAGAAGGTTTCTCTCGGATATAAACAACTTCAGCCGAAGCCTTGGCAACTTGCCGCGGATAAATACGCTATCGGCGACACGATTAAGGGCAAAGTCGTAAGAATCGTTAGTTTCGGCGCGTTCGTCGAAGTCGAAAAAGGAATCGACGGACTTGTTCACGTTTCTCAGATTTCTCACGAATGGCTTGAAAACCCCACTTCCGTTCTTAAAGTCGGAGATGAAGTCGAGGCTAAGATTCTCGATATGGACGTAGAGAAAGAAAAGATGACTCTTTCGATCAAGGCTCTTACTCCCGCTCCCGAGGGCGTTGCTCCCAGAAGAAGAGAGAAGAGAGAAGAGGGTGAGGCTGCCGAAGGCGAAGAAAAGCCCAGAAGAGAAAGAAGAAGAGACGCAAGGCCCGCTCAGGACGACGATGAGCCCAGAGAATGGACGGAAGGCGGCGTAAGCGGAATTTCGCTCGGCGATCTTATCAATAAAGACTGATTATAAAACACAAAAAGAGCCTTAAACGGGCTCTTTTTTATTGTCTCGATAAACTCCCGATAAAAGTAAAAGAGAGCCGCCTTGCGTTATAAAATAACGCAAGGCGGCGATTTTATAATAAGATTATCCGATTGTTATAATCAGTCGAGCGGCGAAAGAATCGTCACGTGATTTTTCGCAAGGAATTTGTTGACCGATTCGAAGCAGAACGTCATTACCTTACCTAAAATGGAATCGAATTGAATAAGACAAACGAGAATCGCGATGAATTTCCAGTTCTCGTTTTCGAAATCCGTAAACAGATTCGGGAGATGGAACAATGCGGGCATCAACAAAGTCATCATTAAAACAGATAACGTGGTTATTATCGTAACAACGGTGGCTCTGTAGAAGTTATACGGCTTACAAATGATATTCAGGTAGGAAATTCCGCCGAACGTTAAAGCCGCGACGAGCAATGTGTCGTACATCTGAGGCGTAAACTCGTTGAAATCTATTCCGATTCGCTTGATAAACTGAAACGCCAGTACGTTGAAGAGCAGTATGCTTGCCCCGGGTAACGCGTGTGAAACGAGATACCCGATAAACTTTCCGTTTACTTTATTCGTATTCGGTTGCATCGAGAGAGCGAACGAACCCATTCCGATAACGAGCAGTTCGAGAAGCGTCATCATGTTGCTTCTGAACGGGAACAGATTGCCGCCGATTATCGAAACAATCGCAAGAACCATCGTAAAAATCGTCTTCATAAGGAAAAGCGACGATGATTTTTCAATGTTATTGATAACTCTTCGTCCTTCGGCGACGACGTGCGGAATGGAATTGAAATTGTTATCCATAAGCACGATATGCGCGATGTTTTTCGTCGCGTCGCTACCCGTTGCGACTGTTATCGAACAATCCGCTTCTTTCATTGCCAGTATATCGTTTACGCCGTCGCCCGTCATCGCGACGGTATGTCCGCTCGATTTTATCGTCTTTATAAGAAGGGCTTTCTGTTCGGGCGTAACTCTGCCGAAAACGTTGTATTTATTAGCAATATTAACGACTTCCGTTTTGCTCATCCCCTCAAGAGAAACGAACTTTTCCGCGCCCTCTATTCCGGCTCTTTTCGCGACTTCGGAAACCGTAAGCGGATTATCTCCGGAAATAACTTTGACCGAAACGTCGTTTTTCTTGAACCATTCAATGGTTTTTACCGCGTCGCGGCGGATATTGTCGCTCAGCATGATTATCGCGAACGGTTGCGCGTCGTCCGGAATTTCGCCGTTTTCGATCGATTTATCCGACCTCGCGAGCATCAGAACCCTTTGCCCGAGAGCGGTGTAGTGTTCGATTTGTTTTATGACGTTTTCGCCGATATCGCGATTTTTGAATATGAATTCATACGCGCCGAGAATAAACGTGCCGAGTTCTTTTCCGCCGTTTAAAAACGTAACCGCGGAATATTTCTTTTCCGAAGAAAACGGTACCGTCCGCTTTGCGATGAGTTTAGGGCTGCAACCGAAGTGGTTTTTCAGAGCGCGGTCGGTCGGATTGTTATCCCCGAGCGCGCTTTGCATCGACGCCACTATATCGTTTATCGTGTATTCGTAGGTGGTATCGAAGAGGTGATAATCGGTGACCTGCATTCGTCCGTCGGTTATCGTTCCCGTTTTATCGAGGCACAAAACGTCGACTCTCGCAAGCATTTCGAGCGAGTACATATCCTGAACGGACGTGTGTCTGTTCGCAAGCCTGATCACGCCCACGGCCAACGCCAAAGTCGTTAAAAGCAGCATTCCCGAAGGAATCATTCCGATGATGACCGACGTCGTACTGCTCACCATTCGCACGATTCCCTCTGCGGTGAGTTTGCCGTTTATAATAAACAACGGATCCGCCTGTTCCGCGATTGCGGTGTAGTTTGTGTAAAGCACGCCGCCGCTGATCGGTATGATGAGAATTCCGATCGTTTTGATTATCCAGTTAAGCGTTATCATAAGTTCGCTGTGCGGACTCTGAAACTTTTTCGCTTTTGCGGACAATTGTTGAATGTATCTGTTTTCGCCGACCTTATCCGCGATGACGTAGGCGTTTCCGCCGACGACGTAACTTCCGGAAAGAAGGGTGTCGCCCGCCTGTTTCTTGACGGGTACGGATTCGCCGGTAAGCATCGATTCGTTTACTTCGAGGTATCCTTTAACGATCGTTCCGTCGATACATATCTGATCGCCCGCAGAGAGTTTTATAACGTCGTCGAGTACCACTTCCGTGACCGGAATTTTAACGAGTTTTCCGTTACGCAGAGCGGTCGTCGTCGGTTGATTTAAAATCGAAAGTTTTTCGATCGAAAACTTCGCTCTGATCTCCTGAGAAATGCCTATTATAAGGTTGAGTACGTAAACGATGACGAAAAAATAGTTCGAAATATTCTTTTCTCTCGCAACGATCAACGCGACGACGCAAAGAATACACAGCAGGTTGAAGAACGTGAACAGATTCGACGCTATTATACTGAAAATCGTTTTGGAGTACGTTTTAGCCTTTTCGTTCGTTTGTCCCTGCGCCGTTCTGAGCGCGACCTGACTGCCCGTCAAACCTAAATTCACGTCGGGAGCGAATCGATTGTCGTCGCCGACGGTCGTTTTCGTTCGCTTTTTTCGCCTTCTTTTAAGATGCGGTTTTATATATCCGTCGATATATTTATCGGCGATAACGTCAGTTATTTTATTGTTATTTTCTTCTTCGTTCATAATTTCCTTTATGATTTTCGTGCGAAATCATATTGTCATTATATCATATTATATATATTTTTCAAATTAAAAACGACTCGGTTGTCAATTTATTTTTTAATATTATCGGATATGATTGATTTTTCGGCGCGTTTTTGTTAAAATTGACGTATGAATACAAATACTATAAAAAATTATGCCGAACTTCTCGTAAGAGTCGGCGTAAATCTGCAAAAAGGCGAAAAACTCGTCGTATCGGCCCCCGTTATCGCGGCGGATCTGACGAGAGCGATTGTAAAATGCGCTTATAAAAACGGAGCGAGAGAAGTCGAGGTTCTCTGGAAGGATCAGGAAATCGAAAAACTCGGCTTGAAAAACAGAACGGTAAAAAGCCTTTCGGTTGTTCCGGATTGGGCTAAAGCGCAGAGAGAAAGTTATATCGAAGAAAAAATATGTTACATCGTGATCGTTTCGGATAATCCCGACGCGATGAAAAGCGTATCGTCGAAGAAAATTTCCGCGGCGGGAAAAGCGAGAAGAAAGGCGTTTCAGAAGTTCTCCGATTACACGAGTTCGAACAAAATCAGATGGGCGCTCGCCGCTTATCCGAACAAAGCGTGGGCTAAAAAAGTTTATCCCGATTATTCGACTTCGGTTGCTTTGAAAAAATTATGGGAAGCGATTATTTCGTGCGTAAGACTCGATAAACCGTCGTTTATCGACGCGTGGGATGAGCATCAGAGCAGTCTTCAGAGGCGTTGCGAATTCTTGAACAAAGCAAAAATCAAACGGTTTATTTATAAAAACTCTATAGGGACCGATTTTTCCGTGGGAATGCCGAAGAATTACGTTTTCTGCGGCGGCGCGGAACTCGGCGCTCTCGACGGAATTCCGTTCACGGCGAACCTGCCCACGGAAGAAGTTTTTTCGTCGCCCGACAGGTTGACTGCGAACGGCAAACTTATTTCCTCGATGCCGTTATCCTCAAACGGTAAAATAATAGATAACTTCTGGATAAAGTTTAAAGATGGAAGAATAATCGATTACGGGGCGGAAAAGGGGCTCGACACGCTCAGAGAGATCATTGAAACGGACGAGGGTTCTCATTATCTCGGAGAAATCGCGCTCGTCGGTTTCGATTCTCCCGTGAGAAAACAAAACGTATTGTTTTTCGAAACGCTTTTCGACGAAAACGCAAGTTGTCACTTCGCCATAGGCGACAGTTATCCGAACTGCGTCGAAGGCGGCGGTGATATGGACGAAAAATCTCTGCTCGCCGCCGGTCTGAACGTTTCTCTCGAGCATACCGATTTTATGGTCGGAACGAAAGACCTTTCGATTTCGTGCGAGACCGAAGACGGCAGACTCTTCGACGTTTTCGTCAACGGCGAATGGGTTATCTGAAACAAATCCGATAACTTTAAAATCGGGTGAGGAAATTAATATAAGGAAAATAAAAGGGAGGACGGTATGGACGATAAAATTAAAACCGTCGAAATAAAAATCAAAGATTATGCTTCGTCGGATAAAGCCGCATTGAATGAGACTCTGGGCGAGATCGGCGCGATCGACGGTGTGCTGGATTGTAAATCCGACGACGAATCGGAATCGATAAAGTACCTTATAAGTTCTTTATCGAGCGATTACGATATTTTCAGCGCGGTTATGACAATCTGCGAAAAACACGGAATCGAACTCGTCTTCGACGGCGACGAAGAGATTATCGAAGACGACTCAAAAAAAGAAATCGCCGAAGAAACGGACGAGGTCGAAAACGAAGAAGAAGACGAAGAAGAGAAGAAAACAAAAGAGAGAAGATACGAAAAAGCCGAAAATATCATCGTGCTCGCTATCTCGGCGGTTCTCGTCGTTATCGGCTTCGTGCTTGAAAAATCAAGCGCGAACGCGTCTATGTGGGTGTATATGTTCGGTTACGCTCTGGCGGGTTACGAAACGTTGTATGCCTTCATAAGCGACGTCGCCGAAAAAAAATACGCAATCGAAAAAGGGCTTGTTCTCGTGTCGTCCTTTATCGTGTTGTATTTCGGTTTCAGGCTTTTAGGCTGCGCGATCATTTTCTCTTATTCTTTGATTTCGTGCCTCTATTCTGTTTTCGCCAACGCCGAAGTAAGGCTTAAAGAGGTCGGTCACGCCGACGAAGAAATCGAAGCGGTACAAAGCAAAACGCTTGTCGACAAGAAAAAACTCTTTATTTACGATATGGTTTTGCTCGGGGCGGGCTTGCTTCTCGTGTTTATTCCGCCGATATTCAATTATAACCAATACTGGTCAACTCTCACTCAGAAATGGTTGTCTATCGGCGTAAGCATGATTTTCTTCGGCGCTTTAGGGAACAATATCGCTTCGTTGGTTAAAAATTATGTTTTCGCGCGTGTTTACGCGGCTTCGAACGGGATATCGTTCGATGAAAACAAATTCGAAGAAACGTTGAAAAAACTGTCGGCGGCAGAAAAAGTTTTCTTCGACAAAACCGGCGTGATAACCGTCGGAAACGGTAAGGTTATCGGCGTTGAAACCGATGACGAAAAGAAATTTTCGGAGTATATCGTCACGGCGGAAACGGATCTTGACAATCCGATAGCCGGAACTCTTAAAGAATATTATAAAGACGTAAACGCCGTTGAAAAAAGCGATTTTATGTTCGTCGAGGGCAGGGGAGCGAGTTTTGTAGCCGACGGGAAAAAGATTCTCGTCGGAAGCAAAAAGTTTCTGAATAAAAACGGCGTCGCGATCGACGAATCGATTGAAAATTCCGTGGTTTACGTAGCCGAAAACGGCGTCGTGCTCGGTAAAATCGTCATTGAATTTGCGATAAGAGAGAATTCCTACGGCGCGATCGTCGAACTTAAAGAGGATCTGAATATCGGCAGTAATCTTATAAGCGCGGATTCAAAGGAAAACGTCGAGGCGATAAAAAACGCCGTCGGATTCGACGGGGCGGTTTCCGGAGCGACCTCAGGTTATAAAGCGGAAAGCGTTAAGGAAAACAACGCGATTTACGTCGGCAACGCTTTCGCCGACAAAGAGACGATAAAAAGAACGGACGGAATCGCTTTCGGTGCGGAAGGCGGGCTTTGCGAAGGCGCGAGCGTTTCCGTGAAAGATGCCGATCCGAAAGTCGTTCCCGCGGTTATCAAACTCGCAAAGAGAACGACGAATATAACCAGGCAAAACAAGATTTTGTTTATCGCGTCGAGAATTTTCTTTTTCCTGCTCGGAGCGGTTCTTACGCTTGCCGTCGGTTATCGTTACGCCATATTCTGGTCCATCGTCGGGGCGTTGCTCGGCGATATTGCGGCGTTTTCGAACGATTGCAGAAATCTTACGGAAGTCGTTTGACGGCGGTCACGCATAGTTTGTTTTCGTTAACGTGAAAATCGATATCGAAACCGGCAAATTTCATCGTGAATTTCTTGCCGTCTTCGAGATAAGAGGGGCGCGGATCGTCTGCAAGACAGTCGATAAGCGCTTTTCTTTTGTTTTCGGGAATAAGATTTAACAAATCCTGCGGGAAATCGACTTCGAGCGAGTGCGATTTGGTGGTTTCGGTAAAACCCTCCGTCGCGTCGTTGTGGCAGTCGACGTAGGGTATATAGGGCTTTATATCGAAAATCGGCGTGCCGCTGACAAGATCCGCGCCGGATACGAAAAGGCAGACGCCTTCTTCCGTTTTTTCGATTCTTTCTAGTTTAACCGACGAAAGGCCGAGATTATTCGGTCTGAAAGGCGACCGCGTCGCAAAAACCCCGACGCGTTTATTGCCGCCGAGCCGCGGCGGACGGACTGTCGGAGAAAATTTTTCGCGGTGAGCGAGCGAAAAATCGAAAATAAGCCAGATATAATTGAAATTTTCCAAACCGCGAAAAGCGTTCAGGTCGGAATATTCCGCGTCGATGACGATTTTTCCCTCGAGCGAGGGGACTCTGCCGCTCTGGCGCGGTACGCCGAATTTGTCTTCGAAATCGGTATAAATTTTTGCGATGGGCTTTAATTCGTAATTCATAATCCCATTATATAATCGCGTCGCGAAAAAATCAAGAAAAAAGAATTTAATTTAAAAAAGAGCGTAAAAACCATTGACAAAAGCCGAATAATAATATAGAATAATTATGCTTTTACGGAAAGATATCGAAGTGGTCATAACGGCCCTGACTCGAAATCAGGTATGCGGCAACGCATCGTGGGTTCGAATCCCACTCTTTCCGCCAAGATGAACCCAACTGAACCCGTAAAAAGGTTAAAGTTCGGGTTCATTT
>CAVJNC010000025.1:0-21262 GCA_963650905.1 Subdoligranulum sp. APC924/74 | reverse complement strand
GTTGGAAATCGAAACATGGCAGATAGCGATAATCGGCGCTCTCGTCGTCGCGCTTATCGTCTGCATAATCGTTGCGGCGATACGATCCGGCAAAAAACGGAAGGTCCGCATAAGAAAATACATCGAAAACGAAGAAAAGACGATTTCGCTCAGAAAACGTCTGCGCGACGCGAACGAAGATATTTCGAGAATAGAATTCGAATATGCTTCCAAAAAGAACTCGCTCAACGCGCAACTTAAAAGAATCAACGAAGATTATCGCGCCGAACACGGCGAAGACGACGTCGAATATGTCGCTCAGAGCGAGCATTTGCTCAAACTCAACGAAAGACTCAGGGATTTCGCTCTCCGCCTTAAAAAGAAAGGCTTAAAACCCGACGACGCGAAAACGCTTAAAGCCGAATTCGCCGATACGGAAGCGGAACACGACGAACTTGCGGAAAAAATCGCCGCCATGCGCGAGGCAAAAGCCGAAAGGGAAGCCGAACTGAAAAGCAAAACGGACGCCGTGGAAAAAGAACTCGCTTTAAGCAAGGAATATCACGACGCCGACCTCGCCGAAAAGAACGCCGAGAAGAAGAAAATCGAGGAAGAACTCGAAAAACTCGCTTCGTCTCAGGTTAAAATCGGCGTCAAGGACGCGGAAGCCATTCTGGAAGAATTCAGGCTTGCCGACGAAACCGAAAAGGAAAATCGCCTGAATCAGACCAAAGAGGACGTTGAAAGAGCCAGGAACGAATATCTCGAAGCCGTCGAACGCAGAACTCAGTTCGAACGCGAACGCGCGGACGCGGTGGCCTCGGCGAAAGAGGACGCGAAACGCAAACTCGCTCTCGACAAGGCTCAGGCGGAAACCGAAGCGAAAGTCGGTTACCTCACCGCCGAAACCGATATAAACGATCGATACTCCGTAACCGAAACGACGGAAGCAATCATCGAAAAAGAAGTCGTCGCGGAAGAAGAAGCGGGTAAAGCGGCGGAAAAAGCGGAGGGCGCAAAAGCAACCGTAACTGCGGAAGCGACGGAGGAAAAAGCCGAAGAAAAGGACGAAACCGAGGCTACGGAACCGGCGGAAGAAGCCGCGACGGAAGAAAACGCGGCGAAAGGCGAATCGTCCGCGGCTTTGAATAAGTTGGAAGCCGCGATGGGCGACGAAGACAAAAAACGTTCGGAAGAAACAATCGCGGGAGTGAAAGACGCAGAGAAAGCCGCAGTTTCGGAATCTGCCGAAACTACGGAAAACGCCGGAACGACCGAGACTGCCGAGACGGAAAATTACGAACCGACGGAAAGCGAAGAAACGGCGGCGACCGAATCCGCCGCGAACGACGATAAAATCATTCGTATGCCGAAGTCGATATACAACGACGGAATTCCGGCAACGCCCGTTTACAAAAAGAGCAAATACGCGAAACCGGTTACGAAACTCCTCGTCAAAAAACCCGTGGCAAAGGAAGAACCCGAACAAAACGCTCAACCGAAAGAGGAAGCGAAGAAGAGCGCGTACCTCGGCAAATGGAAAGTCGAAAAAACCGAAGACGGAAAACTTTTCGCAAAACTGCGGGCGTCGAACGGAGGAATTCTCCTCACCACACCCGTTTACACTTCGGAAACAGGGCTTAAAAACGGCATAGCCGCGATAAAGAAAGGCATTGCGGCGGACAACGTTACCGTAACCGCGAACAAAGCGGGCAAATTCGTTTTCAAAATCACTTCGCCTGCCGGCAGAACGCTCGTAACGAGCGAGCAGTACGCCGCTAAATTCCAGTGCGAAAAAGCGTTGGATTCCGCGAAGCGTTTCGCCGAAACGGCGGTTATTACCGAATAATTTTCGCCGAAACGGCGGTTATTACCGAATAATTTTCGCCGAAACGGCGGTTATTACCGAATAATTTTCGCCGAAACGGCGGTTATTACCGAATAATTTTCGCCGAAACGGCGGTTATTACCGAATAATTTTCGCCGAAACGGCGGTTATTACGGAATAAAATCGCGTCGGAAATTTTATTCGTAATCGCAAAAATTAAAAACAAGGCTTGCCACGATTTAAGATTAACAATCGCTCGGCAAGCCTTTAAAATTCCCGCAATTCAAATATTCGGGCGGCTTGACAAAACGTCAAGCCGCCCGCTCTTTTACTTTCAAATTATTTTATCGCCTTTATTTCGTCGATCAACCGCCCGAACCCGACGCCTTCCGCGCCGTTGTTTTTTCCGTTGTAAACGATAAGCGCGTCGCCGAAATTCTGAGGCGGAAGAAAATTTACGTTTTTGATATATTCGTCCCAGTGTGAAAGTTTCCAGCCGTCTCTGTCCGAACCTCTGTGCTTCATATTCGCATGGCAGGTTTCCGCGTCCGATTCGATCCATATCACGACGAGGCTCGCCCCCGCGGAATTCACCCTTTTCTTCAATCGGTTCATATAATTTTCGTCACGTAGTTCCGAAGTGAACGGAGCGTTGAGAATCACCGTATCGTTATATTTCAACGCCTCCGCCGCAATCGCCAGAATCGCGTCGTACTCATAGTCGCGTATTTCGCGCCTGAAAAATTCCGAACTGCGGTTATAAGGCTTTCTCGCCACGGCGAATATCTGTTTTGAAAGCGGAATAAGGCTATCCTTATCGAGATAAACCGAGCCGTAAAGTTCGGCGGCTATCCGCCTTGAAAGCCTCGTTTTTCCGCAAGCGGGCGGCGAGGTTACGAGCAGAAGTTTTTTTGACACGCGCACTCTCCAGAGCGAAAATATCTTAAGTTCCGATACAAACGCAAGTTTAATACGTTTATTCTATCACAAAATTTAAGTTTTATCAAGAATTTTTAAAGACGTTAGGCGAATATGAAAATATATATGTGATATACTTCCTTGAAATAATCTTCAAGTCCAAACCACCGATATCCGCAAAGAAGTAAAGCAAACGCCCCTATAAGATACCCCGCGAATGCAAGTTCGTTTTCCCCCTTTTTTATTTCTTTCATTCCGGCGCAACTTAATACAACCCCGATAAACGCAATAAAAAAAGCCGCAATCAGATTTGCAGATTTATAACGACTGTACCAAACGGCAAAAATAGACACAGTAAAACCGATCGCCCCGAAAACGTTTTCGCAATTCACCTTATCGACTTTCGTCGTTTCTCTTTCAAAAACGATTTTTTTATTTACCGAACTGCCGCAATAAGGACAGAAAGAAGAATCGTCTTCGATCTCTTTCCCGCAATTCTTACAATACATACAACCCTCCGCTATGTACATAATATGTACTTTTTTACAAATTATAGTACATATTATGTACAATGTCAAGCGAACGGGAGTATTTTAAAAAATGATAAGAATCGGCGCAAAACTGAAAGAACTACGAAAATCCGAAGGGCTTACTCAGCAACAACTCGCGGACAAACTCGGGATAAACCGCGTGAACTACACGAGATACGAAACCGACGCGGTGAGACCTGATTACGAAACTCTTATTCAACTGGCGGACATATATCATATCTCTTTGGACGAACTGTTCGACAGAGACAAGTTTTAAAACAAAACCCTTGTAAAAACCGAGTTAATCGACTTATACAAGGGTTTTTGTATTGTAATGTAATTATAAAACGTCTATGCTTATAAGGCTTGAATTTCCGCCGTGGTCGGTGGGCGTTCCGCCGGTCAAGACCACTCTTTCGCCCTTTTTCGCAAGTCCGCTCGCTTTCGCCGCCTGCTTTGCGAAATAGAAAAGCACGTCTACCGAATCGAATTTTTCCATCATCATAGGAACGACTCCCCACGACAAAGCGAGTTGTCTGAACGCCTTTTCGCTCGTGGTAAGCCCGATTATCGGAATCGACGGACGGAAACGCGAAACCATTCTCGCCGTCAGACCGGTGTGGGTGCAGACGACTATCGCCTTTGCGTTGAGATCGCGCGCCAACGTGCATGCCGAATGAGACAGAGCCTGAACGGGCGAGGAAATCACGAACATATCGTCGGGAATTATCTGCAGATATTCGTCGTTTTTCTCGGCTTGCTCCACGATTTTCGCCATCGCTCTCACTGCCTCGACGGGATATTCGCCCGCCGCCGTTTCGCCGGAAAGCATAACCGCGCTCGTACCGTCGTAAACGGCGTTCGCCACGTCGGAAATTTCCGCTCTCGTGGGGCGGGGACTGTGAATCATCGATTCGAGCATTTCCGTCGCGGTGATGCATCTTTTGCCTAAAATACGGCAGACGTCGATCATTCTCTTCTGAACGTTGGGAATGGTTTCGTAAGGAAGTTCCACGCCGAGGTCGCCCCTCGCGACCATAACGCCGTCCGAAGCCTTGACTATGCTTTCGAGATTTTTAACGCCCGAACTGTTTTCGATTTTGGCGATGAGGTCGATTCCCTCGCCGCCGTTCGCGTTCAGGAATTCTCTCACCTCGTCGATATTCGATTTTTCCGAAACGAAAGAAAGGGCGATGAAATCTATGCCCTGCTCTATTCCGAACAAAAGGTCTTCCTTATCCTGCTCGGACAAAAAGTCGAGTTTCAAATCCTTATTCGGGAAGAACATACTCTTGTGGTCGCGGGTTTCGCCGCCGATTTTGACCACGGTTTTAACTTCTTTATCCGAAACGTCGAGAACTTCGAACTCCATAAGTCCGTTGTTAAGCAAAATCTTGTCGCCCTTGTTAAGAACTTCGCACAAGTACGGATAATTGACGGATACTTTTTTCTCGTTGCCGAGGATATTCTCGGTGGTGAAAGTGAATTCGTCGCCGGCGTTTAACGTAACTTTTCCGTTTTCGTATCTGCCGGTACGGAATTCCGGACCTTTCGTGTCGAGAAGAATGGGAAGCGGAATTCCCCTTTCCTCGCGCAATTCTTTGATGATCTTTATTTTCGCGGCGTGTTCTTCGTGCGTTCCGTGCGAAAAATTAAGACGGCACACGTTCATGCCCGCGTCGTACATTGCCGAAATAATTTCTTTCGTGCAACTCGAAGGTCCTAACGTACATACGATTTTTGTCTTTTTCATAATACCTCTTTAAAACTGATTGTAATGATTGTTATGTCGACTTTAAATGACGGAAAATTTAACGAAAGAATAATTTTCTCTGTAAAAATCGCTTTCGTAATTATCTTTCCACGATCCCGTGAGATCGAACGTCCAGGGCGAAACGCTGAGCGGTTCGTACTCGTTTTTGAAATGATGCGGACCGTAAATATTTCTGTCGCTGCCGTAAACGACGAGCGTTACGGCGTGTTCCTTTCCGTCGGCGAATGCCGAAAGGTCGGCGTAATGGTCGAACATTACCGTTCTGACGAATTTTCCGTCGACGTAAACGTCGATAGCGGTAAATCTGCCCGTGAATTTCATCACGGAAGCCCCGTTTTTAATAACGAGTTTCTTTTCGATTTTCATCTTGCCCATAAAGAACAGGTAGCCGTCCTTGGTGAAGTTCGCGGCGTTTATCGTATCTTTCGGCTTCGCGATATAATATCCGCCCTCCGAGAGCATTATCATATCGTTTTCGGTCTTTAAATCATCGTCCTTAACGGCGAAATTGCCGCGGATATAAACGCTTTCGAGTTCGGTGTCGTAAGAAAGGCAGTTTTTGAGCGACTCTTTTTCGAGCGTAACGTCCGAAAGAACGAAATAAACGTGTTCGCGTTCATAAAAATCGATGGCGAAAACAATTATGTTCTCGCCGATAACGACTTCGTTCGCGATGTCGCAGGTAAGGAAACTTCTGTCGAGCAAACCTTTTTCTTTGAGTTTTATCGTCTTGCCGTTAACCGAACATTCTTTAATATCCATTCTCTCGCATTCGAGGAACATTTCGTCGGTTTTTTCTTTCACTTCGAAAACGTACTTCAGATAAATTTTTCCGACGTATTTTTTGGAAATGAGATCGTTGAATATCGCGGGGATATACGCTTTTTTGCCGTAATTCACCCCGTCGAAAGAAAGACGCGCTTTATCTATCGTGAGCGAATTCAGAGGCGCTTCGAGCAGTTTCCACTCGCCCGACAAGTCGATATAACCGCCGTCGTAAAACTTTGCCGGTTCATACGGTTCGTCGCTTTCGAAGATAATCGCCGAGCCGCCCTCTTCGAGTTTAAGGCAGACTTTTCCGTCCTTTAAAACGAGCGGATATTTTTCGAGTTTCTCGAGGTCGTAACCGTAAGGATACGTCGAGTTGAGCGTTATCTCCGCTTCCGCGTCCTTCTCGCCGATATTGACGACGTAAAGGAATCTGCCGAATTCTCCGTCTCTGTAAGCCGACCTGATATTGCCGCCGTTCGTATCGATTTTATATTCGACCGATTTTTCGATATCGGCGAAAGTACAATTCGGTTTAAGTTCGTCGAACGCATACTTTTCGCCCTCGAGATATTGCGGAAGTCCGTTTTCCACGGCGAGTTTTCCGCCCTGAGCGGTGAACTTCACCAAAAGGTCGAGCGTGGACTTATCCATGGTTTTCATCTCGGGAATATAAACGTAATCGTAAGCGTATTCGCCGACGATAAACTTGCCGTTTTCGACTTTTCCGTGGCGTTTTATCAGATTTTCATCGCCGTAATGGTGCGGAACGTTTGCCGAGCCGAACTTTTCTATGGTGTCAGCGAACGAATCTTCGAGGTCCTTTATCGAAGGATAATCCGCGTCTCTGTCATACGTGAGATATGCGGACTTCATCGGATGAAGAACGAGAACGTTCACTCTGTTTTTGCTTTCCGAAAGAAGATATCCGAGCGAGGCGAAATAATCGTTGAATTCCTTGAATTTATCGAACCACGCCATATGTTCGGAATAAGTGTTGGGATAATCTCTCTTTCTCTGCCCTCTTATCGAATAAGCGGAAAGGTGCTGGCACATAAGATTAACGCCGTTCACGTACTGCCATTCGGCGATGCGTTTGAGTTCCTGCGGGGTAACGTCCCAACCGCAACACGCGAACGTTTCGGTTAAAACGTGCTTTTTGCCGAGTTGTTCCGCGGCGGAGCCTACCTGCTTGGGTTCGAGTTCCGTGCCGATATATCTGCCGAGCCAGTCGATACCCGGGATATGCTCGTATTCGTAAAAATCCATCAGACCGGCGCAACACCACATCTGCGTGTGAATACGCGATTCCTCGACGGCATGCCCCGTGAGCATGCATCCGTTTTCGTTGCACCAGTCGTAAATCTGCCTGACGAAACTGTTTATGAAAAACTCGTGCATCGCGCTCCAGTATCTGTATCTGAACGCATACGCTCCGTCGCAATCGACGAAGAGTTTGCCGAGTTCCGCCCACAAATCGACGCCGTATTTTTCCTTGAAATAAGGGATAAGTACGGGCGAATAGGGCGTTGCCCATCTGTAATACTGCGGTTCGTCGGTGAAAAATCCGAGCATATATCTGCCGAAATCTTCGCCGCATTCCTTTTTGTATCTTTCGTGAGTGAGTTCGATGAACTTTCTCACTATAGTTTTATCGAGAATATCCACCACCGACGGGTTCGTTTTGAGGTATACGTTGACGTACTTTCCCTCGCCGAGCGGCTTATCCGTCTTAACGAGTTTATCGTCCGCGCCGAGGAAATAAACCGCGGTTGCGGAAGAATCGAAAGAATCTGTGACTTTTTTGTCGAGATATTTCTCGTGATTAGCCTTATCCTCGAGAAGTTTCATTCCGGCAAAACCGCTCGGCCAACCGTTTTCGTCGTAACTCCAGGCGTTCATGCCGACTTTTTTGCTCTCTTCAACGCAAGCCTTGATGCACTCGAACCATCTCTCGCTGAGATATTCGGTTTTAAGCCCGCCTCTCGCGTGCATGAAGAAACCGCCTATGCCTTTATCGCGCATTTCGTCTATCTGACGAACGAGTTCTTCGGGTTGAAGGTCGTCGTTCCAACTCCAGAACGGAATCGGTCTGTAATCTCTGAGGTCTCCCTTTAATCTTTCGGTTATATTTTTCATAATTCACCTTTCGTTATTTTAATGGTTGCGGACAGCAGGTTTACGATTTACCGCATTTTGCGTTATTTACGTCCTTCGCGTGATTCGCGTTATTTACGCTTTTCGCGTGTTCCGCATTATTTACGCTTTTCGCGTGTTCCGCATTATTTACGCTTTTCGCGTGTTCCGCGTTATTTACGTTATTCGCGTGGTTCGCGTTATTTACGCCCTCCGCGTGTTTCGCGTTATTTACGCCCTCCGCGTGTTTCGCGTTATTTACGCCCTTCGCGGCGGCTTTGTTTCGCCTACTCTTCCATTGTAAAAATTATACCATTAAATGAAAAAAAACGCAATAAAAATCCCGCGATTTCTTTGCGTTTTATTTCGCTACGTTTATATATTTTGTCGGGTAATCGTTTCGTTTCGCGATTTGCGTTCCGCGGCATATCCGACTTAACGTTTCACGCTTTTTCAAGACTGCGTTTGTAGTAGAAAACATACTGCTGAACGTAGCCCGAATCTTCGCCGAAAAGAGAAAGGAAATAGTCGGCTATCTTCCTGCGGTCGGCGAGAGTTCCGCCGAAATCCTCTCTGTATAATTTTTCGATCCAGGTATCGACGGGGAAACTGTCCGTGCGGTGATAACCGAAAAGCGCGACGCAATCGGCAACCTTCGGCCCGACGCCCTTAAGCGCGATGAGTTTTTTTCTGAGATCCGCGGTGGAAAGACCGTCCGCCGACAAATTCACTTCGCCGCTTGTTATCGCCTTTGCCACGGAAGGTATGTAATCCGCCCTGTAACCGTAACCGAGACCGGAATAGAAATCCCTGTCCTTTCCCGATAGCGTTCTGGCGGACGGAAAAGCGAAATACTCTTCGCCGTTAAAATTTCGTTTTTCGCCGAGAGCGTTCGCGGTGCGCTCGATTATCGCCTTTATTCTCGGAATCATATTGTTCTGCGAGATGATGAACGAAAAGAGCATTTCTTCCGTGTTCTGGCGCAGAATTCTCACGCCGCGGGCGCGCCTCGCCGCATCTCTCACGACGGCATAACCGCTGTTTTCCGCGCGGCGGACAATCGCCGAATAATCGGTGCCGAGGTCGAAATAATTTTTGAAATACTCTTCGTCGCCCTCTTCGCAAAGGATTTCGGCAACGCTCCCTTTGTTTTCAACCTCGCAGCATTTATCGCCCGATTGAACCAAAAAACCGCCGTTAATCGGCTTATAGCGGAAGATTTGTCCGCATTCGAGCGTATCTTTCGCGTTGAAAAATTCACCGTCGGTCTCGATTTTTACCAATGACATACTTCTCCTTTTGCGCTGAAACGACGCGCCGAAAAACGGCGTCGGAACGCAACGTTCCGTCCGATATTGCTTTTCGGACGAAAAAAAAGCAAACCCGAAGAACGAGTTTGCCTTTCCGTCGAATAATTATTCGGCAGCGTAAACGCTGACCTGCTTTTTGTCTTTTCCGACTCTTTCAAATCTGACGACTCCGTCGACCAGAGCGTACAAAGTGTCGTCGCTTCCGATTCCGACGTTGTTACCGGGATGGATTTTAGTTCCTCTCTGTCTCACGAGAATGTTTCCTGCAAGAACTTCCTGACCGTCCGCACGTTTTGCGCCGAGACGCTTAGCATTGCTGTCGCGTCCGTTCTTCGTGCTTCCCATTCCTTTGTGGTGCGCAAATAATCTGAAAAACAACATATTACCGCCTCCCTTTATTACTTAGCAACGATGCCGACAATCTTCACCGAAGTGAAAGGCTGCCTGTGACCTTGCTTTTTTCTCTCGTTCTTTTTGGCTTTGTACTTGAAGACGATGACCTTTTTGTCCTTCGCCTGAGCGGTTACTTCGCCGACTGCTTTGAATCCCGCCGCTTCTTTCGCGACCTTGATTCCGTTTTCATCCGATACAAGCAAAACGTTGAATTCGACTTTGTCGCCCACGTTAGCGTCGAGTTTTTCGAAGTTAACCACGTCGCCGTCGGCAACTTTGTATTGCTTGCTTCCGTTTTCGATGATTGCGTACATTGAAAAATAGACCTCCTGTCTAATCTCGCCGGAGCGCGGGGGCGTTAAAACGCAACTTTCTTCCCTTTCCGAGCGGTTCTTTACGATTATATATCATAAAAAAATATTTGTCAATCGTTTTTGCATTGTTTTTTTCAATTAAAACATACTGTTTTCAGCCGTGACGATATCGGCAAAGGAGTTAAGTATGAAACAAATCAACACAGACAAAGAAGTTCTCGTTTCGCTTTATAAAAACGCGCACATCGCGCTTCAGACGATTTCGGATATAGCGGGCGAAGTGAGCGACGAAAATATGCGCGGGGAACTTGCCGACGAATACGACGGCTACGAAAAATATATCGGCAGGCTTTCGTCCTATATGAAGGAAACCTCCACCGAAACGAAGGATTTCAACCCGCTCAAAAAGGCGGTCATGTTCGCCTCGGTCAAAATGAACACGCTCACGGACGACTCGGCTTCGCACGTTGCCGAACTCATGATAAAAGGCACCGTTACGGGCATAACCGAACTGCACGAAATTTTAAACAATAACGATCCCGTTTCGGAAACGGTAAAAGATTTCGCGCGGGAACTGACCGACCTCGAAGAAACTTATGAACAACGCCTGAAAAAATTTTTATAATCAAATCGCAAAAAGCCGTCTATAAGTCGTTTAACTATAAGTTTTTCGTTTTTATGCCGTATTCGTCGCAAGCGCGATAACGTTTGACACAAACAAATTTTTAGTGTATAATGACGAATATGAAGAAGAAAATTAATTTATTGTTGTTTTTCGGAATACTTTCCGCGATTCTTCTGGTCGGCGGAATCCCGTTGATCGTTATCGGAGCGGGGAATAACACTTTCCTTCTCGTCACGGGAATAATCCTCACCGCCGTCGATTTTTATGCCTGCCCGATCCTCTTTTCCGCTTACGGTTCGGCGTTGTCCTTGAATTATACGGTTCAATGCATTCTGACGGAACATATTTATAACGTCAACGACATTGCCGTTCAGACGGGAAAACCCAAGGAAATCGTCAGAAAGGACATTCGCGCAGCGATCGAAAAGAGGTATATAACGGGATTGTTGTTCGACGGCGAAAAGTTGGTTTATAACAACAACGCCAAAGCCGTCGGAACGATTATCCGCGCGAAATGTTCCGAATGCGGCGCGCCGGTCGATTATTATGCCGACGAACCGAATCCGACCTGCCCTTATTGCGGCAATCCGATGAACGTAAAAACAAATAAATAACAGGGATTTTCCGTTCCCGTATAAAGTTATTCGGGGCGGGGTTGCGATTTTAATCGCAACCCCGCCCCGCTTTTTGTTCGTTATAAAATTTTCAGGAATCGATTTTCTCTTCGTTCTTCCCGTCCGACCAGAGCCTTTCGAGATGATAGAAAAGACGCGTTTCGTCGTTGAAAACGTGCAGAATAACATCGCCGAAATCGACGACAACCCATCTGCCCTCGTCCATACCCTCTTTTCTGCGGACTTCGCCGCCGAACTTTTCAACCTCGTCGATGGCATAATCTGCCAAAGCGCGGACCTGCGTTGAAGATTTTCCGCTGCAGATGATGAAATAATCGGCAAGGACGGTCTTTTCTTTAACGTCCAACTTGATTATGTCGTAAGCCTTTTTTGCCGAAAGTACGTCGCAGATTATTTTTGCTTTTTCATTTGCTTCCATTTTGTTTCTCCTGTTTGAAATAATAGTCGCAGGCTTCTTTCGTAAGCCCGCAGACCGGTTTGCCCGATTCGGTTACGAACCGAAGCGAACGGCGCAGAGCCTCTTTAAAGCCTTCTTCGAAATTTTCTTTCGTTATTTGTCTTAACTTTTCCACGCCGTCGTAATTTCTGCCGCGTTCGATCATATCCGCGGTGAAAATTATCTTCCCTAAAAGCGTCATGTCCGGTCTGCCCGTCGTGTGGTAACGAATCGCGTCGATAACCTCTTCGTCATCCGCGCCGAGAACCTTTTCCGCGATATACGCCCCCAGATACTGATGAACCACAGGCTCGGGCGTGCCGTCCGGAATTTTGCACTCCGGATAATCTTCTGCGTTTAAATATTTTCCGCAATCGTGCAGAAGCGCGGCGAGAAGAGCCTTGCTTTGCGAAACGCCTTCGCGGGCGGCGATTTCCTTTGCCATAAGCATAACGCCGAGCGTATGTTCCACCCTTTTCGGCTTTTCGTTTTCTCTCACGAACGCAAAAAACTTGTCCGCTTTATAAACCGAATGTCCGCCTATATATTCGTTAACGGTGTTTTTTACCATACCATCGATCGACAAACCGAGCATGACGCGAAACTTGATTTCGCTGCTCGAAATTTCCTTTCCGATGTAATCGAGAGAATGCGCACCAACGCCGAACCGCTCTTTGAATCGTTGCAAAGTCGCCTCTTTGATTTCGCCGTCGCCCGTTCTTTCGCAAAGCAGCGGCGTTGAAACGGAGAGTATCTTTTCGGGATATTTCCACGTTCCGAACGAGGCGAGCATATCCGTTCCCATCAGGAAAAGTATTTTATAATCCGGATATTTTTTCTTTAAATAATCGAGCGTGACGTAAGAATAACTCTTCCCGCCGGCGTTGATTTCGAAGTCCGAAACTTCAACGGCGGGAATATCGCCGAAAGCGAGCCGACACATTCCGAGCCTGTCCGCGTCGGAAGCCTTGAAAAAAGTTTCCTTATGCGGGGGCGAGGACGTGGGCATGACTATCGCTTTTTCCGCGCCCGTTTCTTCGATTGCCGCTTTAAGTTCGGCTATATGTTCGCTATGCGGCGGATCGAACGTTCCGCCGAAAAAAATCAGTTTTTTCATATGTATCGCGTTATCGTCGTTTGATTTTCTGTCGATAATAGTAATATGAGTAAATTTAAAATATCCTATATATCCGATTGTATTTTCGTGTTCTTTCTGTCTTTTATCCTGTTTTACGCGCCTATTTCCTATCTTCTGAAAAGACGCGCGCCCTCGATTGTCGCCGCGTTTTTCGGAGCGACCGCCGCGCTCGCCGCTTTTATCTTCGTCTCGAAAAAGAAAACGGGTATGCTCGCCGTTAAAAAAAGCGAAGAAGAGGAATATATGCGCTGCAAAAACGCGTTTCTGCTCTCGGACGATAAAATCGTTGAACAGACGATGCTTCGCTTCCTGAAAAAAACCAAAAATCAGGCGCAGGCGACGAAACACGGATTCGCTTTGCCCGACAACACGCGCGCGTTTTATAAATTTTCGTCGAGACCGGTCGGCGCGGACGAAATAATCGAAGCCTATAAATTTACGCCTAAAGGTTGTTCGATAATTTTTTACGCCGTTTCTTTCGACGAAAAAGCCGTCGATTTTGCTAAAAATCTCGGAACGAGAGTCTCGCTCGTCGATTTTCCGAGCCTTTTCCCGCTTCTGAAAGAATACGACTGCGCGCTCTTGCCGCCGGACGGCGATTTTGCCGAACCGACCGCACGCAAACCTAAACTCTCCGCGATTTTCATCTCCGCTTTCGACAGAAAAAAGGCGAAAACCTTCGCTTTTTACGGCGCGCTCACGCTTATTCTCGGCAGGTTCGTAACGTTTAAAATTTATTACACGATTGTCGGTTGTCTGCTTCTGCTCTTTGCCGTCGTTCTGATAATTTTCACACCGAAAACCTCAGGCGGAAAAGTTTAAAACGCCGGATATATCCGTCGGAAAAATTTAAAACACCGCGGATATGCGCGGCAATCGGTTATTCTCAATCGGATATTCCAAATCAGAACTCGATATGTTTGATATTTTCCTTATGGCTTAATCTGTAAAGCACGACTTTATGCCCTATAACGCACACGACTTCCGCGCCGAGTTTTTCGGCGAGGTCGGCGGCGATATCCGAAATATCGTCCTCGGCGTTGTTGAGAACGGTTATTTTGACGAGTTCTCTCTTTTCAAGCGCGTCCGAAAGACCGCTTATCATATTTTTGCTCAGCCCGCCCTTGCCGACCTGTCCCACCGGCTCTATAGTCTGCGCGAGCGACCTGAGTCTGCTTCTCTGTTTCGTAGTCATTGTTTCTCCTTTAGTCTATATAATCGAACGCGATGTCGCCTATAAGCACCGTGTCGCCGTCCTTCGCGCCCTTTTTGCGGAGCGCGTCGATAACGCCGTATCTGCGCAAAGTTTTCTGCATATACGCTATCGAATCCATATCGTCTAAAACGACGTTCCTCTCGAGAAGTTTAACGATAGGTCCTTCTATGGCGTAAACGTTATCCTCTTCGTCGTAAGTGACGGCGAATTTCCTCGGATCGTCCTTTTCGTAACTGAATTCCTCGAATTCGAGGGGCTTGGGCGCGGGCAGTTCCGAAAGAATTTCGACTATTCTTTTAACGACTTCTTTAAGCCCCTCGCCCGTCACCGCCGTTACGGAGAAAACCTCGCGGCGATAATTGAGTTTCTTTCTGAACGCTTTTATATTCTCTTCCGCACCGTAAACGTCGCATTTATTCAGAAGCACGATCTGCGGGCGTTTGGCGAGTTCCTTGCTGTATTTTCTGAGTTCGGCGTTGATTTTTTTATAATCTTCGTAAGGATCTCTGCCCTCGCTGCCCGATATATCCACGACATGGACGAGAACGCGAGTTCTTTCGATATGCCTTAAAAATTCGGTGCCGAGCCCCGTGCCTTCGGACGCGCCCTCGATAAGCCCCGGGATATCCGCGCAGACGAAGTTGTCGTCGTAATACTTAACCACGCCGAGATTGGGCGTGAGGGTTGTGAAATGGTAGTTGGCAATCTTAGGCTTTGCGGCGGAAATCTTCGATAATATCGTGGATTTTCCCACGTTGGGGAAACCTATAAGACCGACGTCCGCAATCGTTTTGAGTTCGAGAATAACTTTTCTCATCTCGGTTTTTTCGCCCGTCTGAGAAAAATGCGGAGCGCGGCGTCTGCTCGTGCAGAAATGCACGTTGCCCTTTCCGCCGTTGCCCCCCTCCAGAACCATATGCTTCTGCCCGTCGTAATAAATATCGCAGATTATCCTGCCGGTTTCTCTGTCTTTTACGACCGTTCCGAGCGGAACTCCGATATAAATATCTTCGCCGTTTTTGCCGTGGCAGTTGTTGGGTTCGCCCTTGCCGCCGTTTTCGGCGACGAACTTTCTCTTATACATAAAATCGATAAGACTGCTCTTGTGGCGGTCGCCCACGAAATAAATGCTTCCGCCCTTTCCGCCGTCGCCGCCGTCCGGTCCGCCGTTGGAAACGCCCTTATATCTAAGGAACGAAGTCATTCCGTCGCCGCCGTCGCCCGATTTTAAAAACAAACTCTCTTTATCAACAAACATAATTTTACCTTTATTTTTCGCTTATCGCCTTTATCGTTGCGTTTCGTCGTCCGTTTTATCGTGATTTTTCGCCGTTTCGCATTTCGCCGTTCCGCGTTTCGCCGCTTCGCAAATATCTTTTATAACGCACCTTCCGCACTCGGGGTTGCGCGCCCTGCACGTTTGTCTGCCGTGATAAATAAGCGCGTGGTGCATTCTGCTCCACAGATTTTTCGGCAGAATTTTCATCAGTTTCAGTTCCGTTTCGAGCGGATTTTTTCCTTTCGCGAGTCCGATTCTCGCCGAAACCCTGAAAACGTGCGTATCCACCGCTAATGCGTCCTGCCCGAACGCGACGCTCGCAACGACGTTCGCCGTTTTTCTGCCCACGCCGTCGAGTTTCCTTAATTCCTCGATATTTTCAGGGACTTTCCCGCCGTAATCGCGGACGATCGCTTCCGAAGCGGAGACGATATGTTCGGCTTTGGAGCGGTAAAGCCCGCAGGAAAAAATATATTTTTCCAACTCTTCCCTGCCGAGCGCGACCATCTTTTCTGGCGTGTCGGCCACTGCGAAAAGTTCGGCGGTGACTTTGTTCACCCTTTCGTCCGTGCATTGAGCCGAAAGAATCACCGCGACGAGCAATTCGTAAGGCGTATTGAATTTTAACGCCGGTTTCGGGTTCGGATATTCTTCTATCAGCCTTTCCGAAATCTCGAGTGCAATTTTCTTGGTCATAACGCAATCTTAAAGCGGCAAGCGGAAAATCCGCTTGCCGCCCGATTTCCGCTTGCCGCCTATATGATATCACAAAAAAGTATTTTTTACAATCAAATCCGAGGGATTTAGTTTATTTTTTGTTTATATTCTTCTCACGCTCGGAGCAAATACACCTCACGCTTGGTTTAAATTCTTCTCACGCTCGTCCTGCCGCCGTTGATTTTAAGTTCGTAAAAGCCCGTGAGCGACCTCAGCGACAACCTGCGGACTACGTTTTTTGCGTAATTAAGGTGAATTTTCGGGAACTTGGCCGATATTCCGCAACCTACGCGAGCCTCCGCGGGCGTGTTTATCGCCGAACTATCTATCCCGCGCGATTGCATATATTCGATAAATTCCATCACCTGAGTTCTCGAACGGAACACCGCTATACAAAACGTCATTCGTTTTCTCCTTTGTTGGCATTATATGCTGATATTTTTAATATATATTTAACAAAAACCGCAATACGCCGTAAGTTCGCGTTTTCTATTCCGGACTTCGGCGAACGGAGACTTATGATTTATTTCGACAATGCCGCGACCGGCGGCTTTAAACCTTCCGGATGTTACGAAGCGGCGATAAACGCGCTTAAAAATCTGAACGCCAACGCGGGGAGAAGCGGACACAGATTGTCTCTGGCGGCTTCTTCCGCTCTTTTTTCGGCGCGTAAATCTCTCGCGAGGTTCTTCGGCGCGACTTCGCCCGAGCGCGTTGTTTTCATGCCGTCCTGCACTTACGCCCTGAACGCCGCGATTTTCGGGCTTTATAAAAAGGGCGGCAGAGTCATCACGACGGTGACCGAACACAATTCCGTTCTCCGCCCGCTTTACGAACTGGAACGGCGGGGCGAAATAACCCTTACGATCGTAACGCCCGAATCTTCCGCCGTGACCGCGGCGGACGTGGAGAAAGTTCTTTCGGACGACGTCTGCCTCGTGTGCGTGAACGGAGTTTCAAACGTAACCGGCACGGAAAACGATATCGACGGCATAGGCAGACTGCTCAAGAAAACGAACGCGCTTTTTCTCGTGGACGGCGCGCAAATGTCCGGCCATATATCGATTAACGTCGAAAAACAGTGCATAGACGCGCTTTGCGTTCCGTCGCACAAAGGCATGCTCGGCATCGTCGGCGCGGGCGCGCTCATTCTGAGCAGTAAAGCGAGGATCCGCCCGTTCGCGTTCGGCGGAACGGGGTTCGACACTTTTTCCGAAACCATGCCCGAAGACCTGCCGGAATCGCTCGAAGCGGGAACTTTGAATCTCCCCGCCTGCCTTTCGATGAAAGAGGGCGCGGACTATCTTTACGACAACGTGAATTACGTTTCCAACCAACTGAAAAACATGACCGAATACCTGATTTCGGAACTCTCCGTGAGACCTTACGTAAAGTTATATTCCATTCCGAACAGAAGCGGAATCGTCGCTTTTTCGCATAACGACTATTCTTCGCAGACGCTTTCCGAGATACTCTCCGAAAGGTACGACGTCGCGACGCGCGGCGGTTTTCATTGCGCGCCGCTTATGCACAGATTTCTGAAAACCGAAAAACTCGGACTTACGCGGGTGAGTCTCAGTCCGCAGAACACGAGAAAGGAAATCAACGCTTTTCTGTTCGCTCTCGGCGAAATTTCGCAATCGGTTTAAATTTTTGTCCGTCTGCCCCGCTATCGGTTTATCCCGCGACTTTGCGTTACGATTTCAAACGCATTACGATTTTAGCCGCGTTACGATTTTCAACGCATTACAAATTCAAACGCGTTACGATTTTAACCGCGTCACGATTTCAAACGCTTCACGACTTTATCGAGCGTTTTGCGTTGTCCTTCCGTCAGCATAGGCGAAATAAGGTCCGAAAATTCGTCGATGTCCTTATCGGACAAAGTGCCGTTTTTCCTGCCTTTTTCGGCTTCTTTGAGAATGGCTTTCATAATCTCGTCCGCGTTTTTGCCTTCATATTTCGAGGCGAGCGCGGAAAAAAGTCCGGCGATATCCGCCGCGTTCGAATTGCTCCCCTGCCCGTTCGCCTGCCCGCCGACCGTTTGCTTGCCCGTCGTTTGTCCGCCTGCCTGCCCGCCCGTTTGCCCGTCGGACATACGCCCGCCCGAAACGCCGTCTTTTCTGAAGTCGCTGAAATCTTTCATAAAAAATCCTCCGTCAAAATCATTTTATGACGACGACGGAAAAAAATGTTAACGAGGAAAACAAAATGAATTTTACACCACTGCTTCTGATTTTGCTGTATTTTTGGAAAAACGATCCGTCGTGGTTGAAAAACGTTCTGCCGAGGCTCGATCTGCCGTCATTCGCGCCCCTTTTCAAAATTCTCGGTTTGAACGACAAAACCGTGACCTTTTTAACGTCCGAAAAATTCGCCGCCGCGCTCGCCGCGGCGTTCGGAAACGACTCCGCCGATTTTAAAAGCCTGCTGCCCGCGATTGTCGGGTTGATTTCTTCTACGGATAAATCCGAAGAAGAAAAAAAGGCGGCTTCGGAAGAAAAATCTTCCGAAGCCGCCGACGTAAACGCCGCTTACTTCACGCCCGTTAAGGACGTTATGCCGGACGATATTTCCGAAAGTCTTTCGGAATATCTCCGCTGAACTTCGCAATAAACGGACGAAACCGTTTGTGTAAAATTCAATCGATTGCCGACAAAATACGACGTTAATCGACTTATAGGCGTGCTTATATCTCTATTCTGTTTTTATTGGACACCACTTCGCAAATCGCGCGCGACACATCGCGAGGAATCATATCCACCACTCTGCCGCTCTCGATAGCCTTGATGAACGCCACTATTTCGTATCTTATCCCCTCGCCGTTGAGTTGGTAAAAATACCTCTTGTTGTTTTCGGGATTCTCGTAACGGATCTCGAAATAATCGGTTTTCCACCACGGCGCGGGAACGTAAACGTAGCCTTTCGTGCCGGAAACCACGAGTTCGCCTTCCGACTTAACGCCCTTGCCGACTTTGACCGTCGCGACGGCGGAATCGTAAGTGAAATCGATTTTAGAAAACAAATCGTAGTCCTTATCCTCGTCCGCAAAGGACGAAATTACGCGAGCGTCCTTATAGTCCGTGCCGAGAAGTTGAAAAACGGGAAGAAAGGCGGTGGGACCCCAGTCGCAACTGCTGTTCCAACTCTTTTTGTAATAATCGGGATCGCCGCTCTCGTTCGAACGCAAACTCGTACAGGTCGCGTCGACGGAAACGACTTTTCCGATCGCGCCGCTTTCGACCAGAAGAAGCATTCTCGCATAAGCGGTGGAATACGCCGTTTTGATCGCGTCCATAAGGATAAGTCCGCTCTTTTTCGCTATTTCGTAAAGTTCGTCGCAGTCCTTGCCGCCGAGCGCGACGGGGCTTTCGCAAACGACGTGCTTGCCGTTTTTCAAAGCCTTTTTTATCTGTTCGTAATGCAAAGTCGGATGCGAAGCGATATAAAGCGCGTCCGATACTTCGAGAATTTTATCGAAATCGTCCGTTATCAGGTCGAGGTCGCCGTATTCTTCGGCGTCTTTTTTGTTTCGGGAACATAAACCCGAAATTTTGCAACCGTTGACGAATCTGCTCTCGTTGACGAATTTCCTGAGCAACGGAATTTCGCCCACCACGCCGAGCCTTATCATTCTGTTTTCCGTTCTTATGTCCGTACTCGAAACGCCCGTCGTCCGCGGCAGGTAAACGACTTTGCAGAAACTGCTCAGATAATCGAATTTACCCTCCCAATCGGAGCCGACAGCGAAGATATCCACGCCGTATTTCCTGATATCGTCGATTTTCTGCCCGTCGTATTCCTCGACGATTACTTCGTCCGCAATGCCGAGCGCGCGCACAGCCTCGATTCTTTCGCTGAGCGTTTGCTGATTGTTTATTTTGCCTCTCGTGCGGTCGTAATCGTCGCTCGTTACGCCAACGATCAATTCGTCGCCGAGCGCTTTTGCCCTTTCGAGAAGCCTGATATGTCCGTAATGGAGAACGTCGAACGTTCCGTAAGTGATAACTTTTATCATCCGTTGCCCCGACCTTGCGTTAAAATATTTTTCTCGCGCGCATGTCCTCGAGCGCGTTGAAAAGCGCGTCGTAATCGGCTTTTGTAAGCGCGCCGATATGCCCCACCCTGAAAATTTTGTCTTTCAGTTCGCCGCCGTTCGGACAAATCCAGATGCCGTATTCGTCCTTTAAAACGGCGAAAATCGTATACGCGCTCACGCTCCCCTCGGGCGAAAGCGATGTGACCGCGTTCGACGGAGATTCCGAAACCGACTTAAACGGAAACGCTTTGATTTTCTCTCTGAAATAAGCGGCGAGTTCGCCGACGCGTTTAATTTCCGCGTCAACGCCGCCCGTTTCGTCTATTTTACGCAATCTCGCGTTTATCTGCAAAAGCGTTCCCACGGCGGGCGTGAAAGGAGTCTGCCCTCTCTCGCCGTTTTTAAGCGCGCGTTTAAGGTCGAGATACATGAACCCCGAATCGGTGTTTTCTATTCTCTTCAAAGCCCTCGGCGACATAACGATTATCGACACTCCCGGCGGGCAGGCGAGAGCCTTCTGCGAACCCGTCATAAGGATATCCGCGCCGATTTTTCCCATATCCAGTTCGTCGGCGAGAAAAGAACTTATCGCGTCCGCTATGAGAAAAATTCCGTTTCTTTTGCAGAATTCGCCGATGAGATTCATATCGTAACGAACGCCCGTCGAAGTTTCGTGAACGTTGACGAGAAGCGCGGTGTAACCCTTGTTTTCAAACGGCAGAAGACGTTCTTTCGTCAAAGTCTTTCCCGTTCCGAGAATTATGTCGTCGTGAGGAATTTTGTGAATATCGAGTATTTCCGAAAAGCGACGACCGAACGAACCGCCGTTTATGACTATCGCTTTATCCTTTTCCGTCAGCGTGTTGATGACGGAAGCCTCCATCGAAGCGGTTCCGGAACCGGTCATGAAAACCGCCCTCGCGCCCTTAGGGGCTTTCGCGAATTTTAAAACGAGTTTTTCGTTTTCGAACATTACTTCGGAAAATTCCGGAGTTCTGAAATAAGGCACCTGACGGGAGCCTATTTCTCTGACGTAATCCTCGGACTGAACCGGTCCGACGCTGAAATTCAACATTATAGTTCACTCCTTTTCTGTTTGAGATACTCTTTTCCCGTTTATCGATTCGATGATTACCGAATGCTTTTTTATTATACCATTTATCCGCAGTTTTTGCAATCATATTAAGAT
This sequence comes from Subdoligranulum sp. APC924/74, assembly GCA_963650905.1. Lineage (GTDB taxonomy): Bacteria > Bacillota > Clostridia > Christensenellales > Borkfalkiaceae > UBA10281. The sequence continues at coordinate 38 of CAVJNC010000025.1, read as the reverse complement.
AATAATATATAGTAAAGCGCCCCGCGGTTGCTTAAAGC
>CAVJNC010000024.1:19033-21550 GCA_963650905.1 Subdoligranulum sp. APC924/74 | reverse complement strand
GAACCTGAAAACGCAAAGGAAGAAACGCCGAGGTTTTATCAACTTTCTCTCGTCGACGAGAAGTATACCTATTACAAACCGCCCGTTTACGACGACGAAGTAACTCTTTCTTCTTTATGCGACGATTTGCGTAACTTCGCGTGCAGCAAAAACAGGCTTTATTACGAAATAAAGACCATTCGTCTTATGATAGCGGGGCTTTCCGCTTCGAAAATGGTTCTGTTGCAGGGTATATCCGGTACAGGTAAAACGTCTCTGCCGTATACGATGGGCAAGTTCTTTTATAACGACGCGACTATCGCCTCGGTGCAACCGTCGTGGAGAGACCGTTCGGAATTGTTCGGATTCTTCAACGAATTCACGGGCAAATTCAACGAAACCGAGGTTCTGCGCCGTATTTACGAGGCTTCTTATAACGACGACGTGAACGTGATAATACTCGACGAAATGAACATCGCGCGCGTGGAGTACTATTTCGCCGAAATGCTTTCCATACTCGAAATGCCCGATCCGGAAGAGTGGAAAATCCAACTCGTTTCCGCCGTGTGGGACAACGATCCCAAGCGTTTGTCGGACGGCAAACTGAAAATTCCGCAGAACGTGTTTTACGTAGGTACAGCCAACAACGACGATTCCACTTTCGCCGTTTCCGATAAGGTTTACGACCGCGCCTTCGTGATAAATCTCGACAACAAGGGCAAGCCCTTCGAAGCGCCCGAAACGGGACCTGAACACATTTCTTATTCGCATCTTGCCGCGCTCTATAAACAAGCGGTCGCCGATCATCCCGTATCGCAGGAAATTTACGACAAAATCGAAAAACTCGACCAATACGTCATCGAGCATTTCAGAGTCGCTTTCGGTAACCGTATTTTAAAACAATTCGGAATTTTCGTTCCCGTATACGTTGCCTGCGGAGGCGACGAAACGGAAGCGATAGACTATATGCTTGCCACGAAAGTGTTCAGAAAATTCGAAAGCCTGAATCTCGCGCTCATCCGCGACGAAATCAGAGGGCTTATCGCTCAGTTGGACGCTCTCTTCGGCAAAGACTCGATGAAAGAATGCGTCGCGTTTTTACGTCGCTTGCAAAAATCTTATTAAAAAACGAAATTTTAAGGCGAAATCTTATAAAAAAGGCGACGTTTTATCGCCTTTTCGGCTTATTGCCGGATATCGGAAAAAGGATAAATCATTATGGAACGGGATATAAAAACGAACGTTTACGAAGCGACTTCTTCGTCGATCGAAGAACTTGTTTCTTCTTTTGCGGAGTATAAAGATCTGCTCGGCGCTTTTGCGGACGGAAAGACCGCCGTCGAACTCCGCAGGCGTTATATGCTCAAACAGATAGACGAAGCGTGGGTAAGGGCGATCGAAAACGCTTTGCCCTCAATCGACGGCATAATCCGCAATCCCGAAAACGCCCTTACGGAAAAGGAAGAGATAATGCCCACGGAGTTAACGCGGAAAATCACGGGGAGATCCGTGGTGTATTTGTCTCAGCACACCGATATGATCAACGAAATAAAGTCCGACGGAACGGTGATTCCGTCCAAACTTTTAAACGTCTTTCAGGAAGACACCCTTTTAACTTACGAAAACAAATTCATAAACACTTTGCTCGTCCGTATCTACACGTTCGTGTCGAAACGCTGCGAAATGGCGGAAGAACGCGGAGAAGACGAGAAGAACACTCGGCTCGGCGTGGAACAGTCGTTCGAAAAGGACGGCGTCAAGGGCAAAATCACTCTCGGAATAGAGGTTTCGGAATCGCCCGACGAGAACGAGGAAGTCAAAAGTTATTTTTACTCTTCCGAATTATGGAAAAGAGTACTGAATCTGAAAAAAATCACGAACGAGTATATGAGTTCGTCGTTTGTCGCCAAACTCGGCAGAAACTACGTCCGTCCGCCCGTCGTGAGAACGAATAAATTATTGAAAAACGTCGGAATGCGCAACTGTCTCGCGTTGTGGGAATTTCTCGATTCTTACGAGAACGTCGGTTACGAAACGCTCATTTCGGAAAAATACGAGGACGTTCCGAGCGAATACGCTCGCGATTTGTCCGCGGGGCTTGGCGAACAGTACGTCCTTTTCGACAAGTTCGTTCGCGGTTCCGCCGCGAAGAAAACGCTTGCGGAAAGAGATTTGCGGATGATCACGCCTCGCGTTAAGGACACTCTCGACGAGTTTGACGAGAGCGAGTTCGACTATCGCGAAAAAATGCCGAAATACGGCGTTAAACCCGAAGAGGGGAAGGAAGAGGACGAGGAAATCGCCTATGCGGTGGAGGTCGCTCTCGCCGCCGACGAAGCGTGGCGGGAAGAACCCGCGCAGGACGTAAACGGCAAAAAAATACGATATATCTATCGTTATTCTTTCGAATCGAAACTCATTCTCACGCAGAATCCGAATCAGCGTTATTACGGCGAAATCAAGAACGAACTTCTTTCTTACAAAGGCGTGAGAGCGAGAATGAGTTTCAGGTACGAGGCTTTTTATTTCGCCAAAAAA
>CAVJNC010000024.1:0-19023 GCA_963650905.1 Subdoligranulum sp. APC924/74 | reverse complement strand
GGGTAAAACCCTTTATCTGTATTTTTCGCTCGACGCCGACGATTTCGATAAAAAATACCGCCTCGAAAACACGGTCGTAAACCAGAAACCGCTTGCCGGAATGAGAATCGCAAGCGACAGGAGTCTTAAACGCGCTCTGAAACTGATATCTTCGCTTCTGGGCGAAAACGCCGAAAAACGCGCGAACTTCGCTAGGACGGATTACGGCAGACCGTCCGAGCCGATATCGGAATTACTGCAATCGGGACTTATAAGGCACGCGGACAAACAATGAAAAACACGATGAAAGCAGAAAAAACCAAACCGTTGAAAATCGTTCTTAATATTATATTCTGGATCGCGATCGCATTTTTCGGCGGCGCGGCGTTGTTGTCCGCGATAGCGAAAAAAACCGACAGGCAGTTGGTCGATTATTCCGTTCTGTGGGTGATGACGGAGAGTATGGAGCCGAATATAGGCGCGAAGAGTTATATTCTCGTCAGGCGCGCCGACGTGAATTCGCTGAAAGAGGGAGACGTGATAACTTTCACCTCGCGCGATCCGTCGATCGCGGGCAGTCTGAACACGCACAGGATAAGCGAAGTCGTGGAGCAGGGCAAAGAATTTATAACGAAGGGCGACAACAACTCCGCTCCGGACAGCGCGCACGTTTACGCCGAAGACGTGAAGTACGTATACGTTTGCAACCTTCCCGTTATGACCTTTTTCGGCAGAGTGCTGACGACGGAAGCGGGATTTATGTGTTTTGTCAGTATCGTTCTGATAGCGGTGACGGCGAGTTCGTTCGTCGCGGTGTCCAAAGAACGCAGAAAAAAGAACGAAGAGAGCAGGCAGGAAACGATAGACAGGCTGGTCAAAGAAGAAGTCGAGTGGCTTGAAAATCAACACGATAAAGAAGAAAATTAAACTACGGGAGAAAATCCTTGCGTAAAAAACTTATAAACCGCGGAAGAATCGCAGTTTTGTTTGTTATCGTCGCCGTCGGATTCGCTTTGATTCTGTCGGCGGTGTCAATGTTGATACGATACAAAAACGAAATAGCGGAGAGGTCTTCCGCAACGGCAAAATATTATACGCTCACGGCGCGCAACGCGCTCGAAGACTGCCTTGAAAAATATATGCTGAAAGCAGGCGAAATAGCGTTTTCGTTAACCGACGACGCAGAGGACGTCCCGACTTATCTTAAAAGTTTCGTCGAAGACGATTCCGTCAAATTCAGCAGATATTTCGATAAAGAAGGCAACTTTCACGACAGCGACGGGAGCGTTTATCCGAGCGACAAAGATCCTTCCGTCGGGTATTACGCGGAAAAGCCCGACAAGGTCGGTTACGTCGGCACTTTCGACGACGATCTCTGCGTCGAGAGCGGAACCATGAGCGTGGTCGGCTTTTACGCGCCCGTGACGAGGTCGGCTTCCGTGAGCGGAATCGTCAATTATTACACGCGGCAGAATCTGGTCGAGGCGTTCAAAAACCGTTACAAAAGCGAAAAAGCCGAATTTTCGGTGGTGTGCGGCTCGGACGGCAGAATAGTTTCCGGTCTCGAAGAATCGGTGGACGCGCAGATATTCGTGTTTTTGCAGAATAAATTCGGAACGAAAGACGTTGCCGACAAGGTTAAAGACTTTCTGCAGAAAGGCGAAAGCGGAACGGTCGTGGCGGGTTACGGAGACGATAAATATCTGATTTCGGTCGACGCGGACAAGGAAAATCTGACCGATATCGCCATCGTGGAAATGTATCGGCTGGACGTTTTGTTCGAGTCGAGTTACGCGCTTATTCGTTCGACCGTTTTCATCATCGTGCTTTTCGCGGTGATCGTGGCCGGCGTGACGATTTATCTCGTCGTTTTCAGTTCGCGGTTGAAAAAGAGAATCCTGAACATGGAAACGAACGACCTTACGCTCGGATGTCTTAATCGCGCTGGCTTCGAGAAAACCGCCGAAAAAATTCTCAATCTTAACAAAACATCTTATTTCGCGATCGTTATCGCCCGCATAAAACATTTCAGGCGGTTTAAGGAATCGTTTTCCGAAAGCGAAATAAACGATTTGCTCAAATACGTGAAACTGGTCTGCAGCAAAACCGTCAGAAATCACGAAACTTACGGTCACGGCGAGGACGGCGAGTTTTTCCTTTTACTGCACGCGAAAGACAGGCAGGAAGTTATCGAGCGGCTCAAAGTGCATGATTTTCTGGCAGGGCAGTATAAAGGGACGTCCAACTTCGGCGTTTCGCTGAAATACGGCGTTTACGAATACGACGTTTCCGAAAACGCCACCCTTTCTCAGAGGGTGGATTTCGCTAAGGAAGCGATCGAAAACGGCGCTTCCCGCATGGGCGAAAACGCGAACTCGAAAGTGAATTTTTACAGCGACGAACTCAGGGAAATACGAATCGCCAACGAAAGCATGGAACTGCGTATGGACTACGCTTTGAAAAACGGCGAATTTCAGGTTTTTTATCAGCCGAAATACAATCTCAATCTCAACCGGCAGGACGGGTGCGAGGCGCTCGTGCGCTGGTACGACGCCAAAGAGGACCGCTATAACAAACCCGCTTTGTTCATGAGTTTGTTCGAGTCGAACGGGTTCATCGTGAAACTCGATAAATACGTTTATAAAAAGGTGTGCGAATATATAAGTTATTCCGTTTCGAAAGGCAAAAAAGTTTTCCCCGTTTCGGTTAACGTTTCGCGCGTTACGGCGATACAGACGGGGTTTATCGACGCATACGTCGGGATAAAAAAGAAATATCATATTCCGGACGGGCTTATCGTGATCGAATTCACCGAAAGTTTCGCTTACGAAAATTACAAAACGCTTTTGCCTATCGTGAACAGTCTGCACGAAAACGGCTTCAAATGTTCCATCGACGATTTCGGTTGCGGTTATTCGTCTTATCAGATTCTGAAAAATCTGCCTATGGACGAAGTTAAACTCGACAAGGTCTTTCTCGAAAAAGGCACTTCGCCCGAAAAAGACGATTACGTTTTCGAAAGCGTTGTGGAACTGGGCAAAAAAATCGGCATGAAGGTCACTCAGGAAGGCGTGGAAACCGCGCGGGAACTGGAGAGAATAAGAAAACTCGGGTGCGACGCCGTTCAGGGTTATTACTATTCTCATCCGCTCGGTCTGACGGACTATATGAATTTCGTGGACAGGACTTACGAGCATAATATCTGATATGGCGGCGTTTTGGCGGGTTATAACGCGACTAAGCGGCGAAAAAATTTGCATAATCGAGGAAATTCTGTTACAATATACGCGTAACTTTCGCCGTCAGAACTCAAGTTCCGGTTTTAAGGAGGAAAATTATGGTAACAACCGAACAGCAAATGAACGCGGAAATCGAAGCGTTGAAAAAAATATTTCCGACGGTTCGGCTTTTATCTGCCGACGAAGTCGGCGCGAAGGGCGATGACTGCTCCGAGAAAAAAACCTCGAAGGGCAGATGTTTCGACGTGTGGAAACGCAAAACGCCGTGCCGTAATTGCGTGAGTCGCCGCGCTCTCGCCGAAAAACGTCAGGTTTCGAAAATAGAGAGAACGAAAGACGAAACTTTTCAGGTCATAGCCGATTATCGCGAAATCGACGGCAAGCCTTACGTTCTCGAACTGATAAAGACCTTCGACGAAAACATCATCGTCGACTATTGCGATTCGATCGGAGATTCCGTCGGCGAGCAGGTAACGCTGAGCGAATATTTCGAAAAGGCTTATATCGACGTGATAACTCAGGCTTTCAACCGCCGTTATTACGAAGAATATATCGCGGACGAGAATATGAACGGCGGCGTGGCGATGATCGATCTGGACGACTTCAAACTTTATAACGACCTGTTCGGACACGACGTCGGCGACGCGGTGCTGAAACTCGCGGCGGATACCATAAGAAAATATCTTCGCAAAAGCGATAAAATCATACGTTACGGCGGCGACGAATTCCTGATCGTGATGCCCGGGGTAAAGGAAAACGGATTGCGGAGATGTCTGTCGGAGATAAGCGACGGCACGAAAGAAGCCGTGCTCGAAGAATATCCCGAAATAAGATTGTCCGTCAGCGCGGGCGGAGTCATCTGTTCGGACGAGCCCGTCAGGCAGGCGGTCGTCAAGTCGGACGAACTGATGTATTTAGCCAAGAAAAAGAAGGACTGTTTCGTCACGTCGGAAGACGAGGTTAAAGATATCGCCGCTTCGCAGATGCCGAAGAGGGAACTCGTGCTTATCGTCGACGATTCGGAACTCAATCGCGAAATATTATCCAACATACTGAAAAACGAATACGAACTTATCGAGGCGGGCAGCGGCGAAGAAGCGATTTCGCAGATAGAAAAACACCGCAACGATCTTTCCGTCGTCCTGCTCGACCTTATCATGCCGAAGATAAGCGGTTTCGACGTTCTCGATTATATGAACGCGCAGAACCTCATATCGCGCATCCCCGTGATAACGATAACAGGCGACGAATCGCGCGAGTCCATGCGCGCGTCCTACGAAAAGGGCGTTACGGATCACATCACCCGCCCGTTCGACGCGAGAGTGGTTTATAAGCGGGTTTCCAACACCGTCAGGATTTATTCGAGGCAGAAACAACTTGCTTCGGAAGTCGCCGAAAAAATCCGCGAAGGTGAAAAATCGCGCGATCTGGTGGTGGAAATTTTAAGCCGTCTCATCGAAAATCCCTCGAACGACCGTTGCGGAAATCACGCGGGGCATATCGTTATTTTCACCCGGCTCGTTTTGCAGAAACTCATCGGCAAAACGGACGCTTACGGCATAACAGCGAACGACGTGACGATGATTTCCGCCGCCGCCGCCCTGCACGATATCGGCAAAGTTTACGTCGACAGAAAAATCCTCGACAAAAAAGGAAAACTTACAGGGAAAGAGATCGAGACGATGAAGACGCACACCGTTCTCGGCGAGGAAACTTTGAACAATATCAGGGACTACGCAAACGAACCGATAATAAAATACGCGAAGCAGATCTGCCGCTCTCATCACGAGCGTTACGACGGTTCGGGTTATCCCGACGGGCTTAAGGGCGATCAGATTCCCGTCGCCGCGCAGGCGGTTTCGATCTGCGACGTTTACGACGCGCTTGTTTCCGAGCGTTCTTATAAGCCCGCTTACCCGCACGAAAAAGCGGTGGAAATGATCCGCGGCGGCGAATGCGGCGCGTTCAATCCGCTTATTCTGGAATGTTTTTCGGAGTGCGCGGACGAGTTTAAAAAAATAATCGAACGGCAGGAAAACGATTTTCTCGGATAGGATTTTTCTCAAACGAGGATTTTCTCAAACGAGGATTTTCTCAAACGAGGGATTTTCGCAAACGAGGATTTTCTCAAACGAGGGATTTCGGAAACAAGGTTTTTCATAAGTAAGGATTTTCGTAAATGATTAAAATGTTTTTTAAAAAATCGGTCGCGTTTTTTCTCGCGGCTCTGATAGGCGCGTCGGCTCTTTTGTGCGGCTGCGGCAAAAACGGCGGTGACGACGGTGCCGATCTGCCTGAACTCATCATCGGTTCCGATTATTACGAGCCGTTCATCTATCGCGATTATAACGGAGATTTCATCGGTTTCGACGTGGAACTCGCTCAGGAAGTATGCCGCATAATGGGCTGCAAAGCGAAATTCGTGGGCATCGACTGGGAAAAGAAAAACGAATATCTCGAAAGAGGCGAAATCGATTGCCTCTGGGGTTGTTTTTCGCTCACGGGCAGAGAGGCGGTTTATTCGTGGACGTTGCCTTATTTAAACAGCAGGCAGGTCGTCGCCGTTGCTAAGGACAGTTGCATAAAAAAGATCGCCGACCTCGAAGGAAAGCGCGTAGCCGTTCAGATGACGAGCAAGCCCGACGAGATTTTTTCGGGGAAGATATCGGGGCAATCCGATATTCCCGCGCTTAAAGCGTTGAATTGTTTCACCGATATGGCGCACGTTTTCGCCGCCATATCCGACGATTACGTAGACGCGATCGCGGGGCATGAAGAGGCTTTTCTCGCGTATATGCAGTCGAGTACCGTTCAACTTAAAATATTGAGCGAACCGTTGCTGGAAGTTCAGGTCGGCGTAGCGTTTTTAAAAGGAAAAGAAACTAACGCGGACGTCATCGCAAAAATGAACGAGGCTTTCGTCACGGTTACGAAAAACGGATATATGAAGCGGTTGGCGGAATCTTACGGGTTCGATTCCGACACGAGTTTGGTGGATTATGAAAAAACACGGTAAAAAAACGAAAGGCGATATCATAGATATCGTTTACATATCGGTGTTTCTGGTCGTCGGATTGCTCGTCGGCATAATCATCTCGCTCGTTGTCGCCGGGATAGACAAAAAAGCCGCGCGCCGTCAGATGCAGGCGGTCATGCAATACGTCAAAGAGCAGTGCGTCCGCTATGAAGAACTCAATTACGAAAGCGTTCTGCGCGATTTATACACCGTTTCCGACAGGGCTTTCGACATAAGAGAGCATATCGATCTTTCTTCGGAATCGGTTTCGGACGAACTTCGCGAACACACGGAGGACGGCAGGTTAAACGGCGTTATCGTCACGGGAGCGGACGGCTCCGTCGTCGCTTCTTATTGCGACGGCGAAGAAAACATTTCCGAATGGCTCGATTATATAAACACTTTCGATTCCGTCGCCGGCAAGCAATTCAAGAGTTATTCCGAACGCCGGACGATAAACGATTATTATTACGATTGTACGATAGTTTCGCGTGAGGACGGAGAAGGCGTGGTTCTGTGCTATAAACGTCAGAAAGTGCAGAAAGCGGAAGATTCGAGATTTTCCGTTTCCACGTTGCTCGACGGATTCGTTTTCGGCACTAACGGCGTTATAGTCGTTTCCGACGGAACGATGATTTTAGGTTCCAACGTATCCGGCAAAGTAGGCACCGCTTCGAGAGACATTTCCGTGGTCCGGCAACTGATCGAAAGCGGTTCGGTGGACGATTTCATCAAGGTTTACGACGATACGATTTATTACGCCACGAGGTCCAAGTGCAAAGATACGTTCATTTACGCTTACAGACCGTGGCGGGAAATCTTTTCGAGATCGTTCGTCGTCCTGCCCTGTTACGTCGCCGTTTACATTCTGGCGGGGTTCGGAATCGTCAGCATAAAACGCGCCGCGTTGCGTAAAAGGCAGATCGAACAGGATAAAATCGACGCGGCTTTCCGCGCCGAAAACGACAGGCTTGCAAAAGAAGCGATCATCGCGAACGAGGCTAAAACCGACTTTTTGCGGAGAATGAGCCACGATTTGCGAACGCCCATAAACGGCATACGCGGAATGGTGAAAATCGGCGAGTATTATTACGAGGACGCCGAAAAACAAAAGGAATGCCGCCGCAAGATATGGGACGCTTCCAATTACCTTCTCGATCTCGTCAACGATATTCTCGATATGAACAAACTCACCACCGAATCCACCGTCTGGAAGGACGAATCATTCGTGATGAGCAAACTTATCGAAGAAGTCGGCTCGTTCGTGTCGATTCAGGCAAAAGAGGCGGGCATAACCGTCAACGTGGACGCCGGCGGGCTTAAACACGATTATCTTTTCGGCGGAAAAGTTCAGTTCAAACGCGTTATCACGAATCTTATGGTCAACGCCGTTAAATATAACAAACCCCACGGCTCGGTGAACGTCAGGCTCACCGAAACGGGCGATAAGGACGGAATCGCATATTTCACCTGCGTTTGCGCGGACGACGGAATCGGCATGAGCGAGGAGTTCCTCGCTAAGATGTACGAGCCTTTCGAACGCGAGAAAAAATCCGACGAGCATACGTCCGACGGAATGGGCCTTGGGCTTGCGATCGTCAAAAAAATCGTGGACAAACGCGGCTGGAGCATTTCCGCGGAAAGCATAAAAGGCAAAGGCACGGTGTTCACGCTCGGCTTGTCGTTTAAAATCGAAGAATCTCCCGCCGGCGGCGAAGAAAGCGTTTTAACCGACGATTTAACCGAAGCGGGCGAGGAAAAGAGGCTCGCCGGCCGCAACGTTCTCGTCGCCGAGGATAACAAACTCAATTTCGAAATCGTCGAGTTTATTTTAAACGTTGCCGGCGCGAACGTTATTTACGCCGAAAACGGACAACAGGCGGTCGATAAATTCCTTGCGGGCGGGCAGGGCGAAATCGACGTGATTTTAATGGACGTCATGATGCCCGTTCTGGACGGACTCGCCGCCACGCGCGCGATCCGCTCGTCCGACCATAAGGACGCTTCGAGCGTTCCGATCATCGCGATGACCGCAAGCGCGTTCGCCGACGACGTTGAAAACGCTCGCAAAGCGGGAATGGACGCGCACATATCCAAGCCGATAGACGGCGAAAAACTGATAAAATGCATACTGCGTCTGCTGGACGAAAAATTCGGGGGGGGTACTATAAACAATGAATCTTAAAGGGTTATACGAAGAATTGAACGGCGATTACGACGACGTTCTGAGAAGATTGATATCCGAAAGTTTCGTCGAGCATCTCGCGTTGAAATTTTTGTCGGAGGGCAGTTTCGCGTTGCTCTCCGAGGCGATCGGCGGCGGCGACGCGGAAACGGCTTTCCGCGCCGCGCACACGCTCAAGGGCGTTGCCCAGAACCTCGGTTTTTCGGCGTTGGCAAGGTCGGCTTCCGCCCTCACCGAGGCTTTGCGCCCGCGCTCGTTAAACGGCTCGAGCGGCTCTTTAAGCGGTTCGAGCGACGCGTTAAACGGCTCGGCAAACGGCACGTTAAGCGGCGCGGCGGAACTTTATCGGCAGGTCGCCGCGGATTATGACAAAACGGTGATAGCCATCAAAGCGTTCGCCGAATCCCGCTCCGACGGGGGCGATGAGGTGAAAGCGAAGTGATTTTTCGGAAAATTTTCGCCAAGTAAATATAAGTTTGTTGAAAGATTATATAAAAAACGGGCAAAAATCGACAAAAACGAAAAATCTAAAATCATAAATTAGTTATTGTTGTGTGACAATTTGCGGAAAACAGCATATACAACAACAATAAAAACCTAAAAAGCGGCTTTTCGGGCAAAAAAGTCGTTTTTTTTTTTTTTTTGCAGAAATCCGGCGGGAAAACCTTGACGAAAATCCTGTCGAGTATTAAAATAGCCGAGAAAATGCCATACTTTATTTTGCCGCCGCGTTTTAAAAGGGCGGCGAAAAAGGCGGCAGAACCCTGAAAAAACCATAAAAAATAAAAAATTTATCGGGAGGAACAACATATGAAAAAAAAGAAGTCATTGATTGCGTTAATCGCGGTATGTTTTGCGGGCTTAGGCTTCGGCAACGCTCACGCCGACGGAGATTCGAGCGATAGTTCGAACGTAAGTACTTGGGACGGAAGTTCTTCAAGTACAGACTGGCATAAAGAAGAAAATATAAAAACTGACAGTAACAACAATAAATATTATTTATTGAGTACGGCGGCGGATCTCAAAGGTTTTGCCGATTTGGTTAACGGCGGGACTAATTTCAGTGGAGAAACGATAAAATTAGGGGTGGATATAGATCTTAACAACATAAATTGGACTCCGATTAGTAATAAAAGTAGCGGAACTGATTTCACTGGCACATTCGACGGTCAAGGTCATACCATAAAAAAAATGTCTGTAACAGGCTCAAGTACAAGTACAAGGTATGGTTTTTTCGGCGATTTAAAATCAAAGTTTACAATTAAAAAATTAATATTTGAGGAGTGCAGTATTTCTTCTTCTTCTTCCGGTATTTTAGGTGTAGTTGTAGGACAGACGGGAACTGCCACTTCGGAAGCGAGGTTTGAAAATATTACAGTAAGAAACAGTACGGTTTCGGGGAAAAAGCAAGTCGGAAGTTTTGCGGGACTTTTGCAGGGTGGCACAGTTGTCAACAATTGCGTTGCTGAAAATAATACCGTTACGGCTACCGCTGCAAGCAACACAAATGCGGGCGGTTTTGCGGGAAAGATAAACGGAGCAACCATAGAAAATTGCAAACTTATCAATTCAAAATTGTATTTAAATAATACTCTGCAAACGAATTTAGGTACTTCATCTTCATGCGGATTGTGGGCAAGCAATTCAAATAGTGCAAGTACTCAATTCAAGAACAACCGTAGCGATTCGTTTGAAGCGTTGCCGACAACAATCAATGCAACGAACTATATCGGCGGGATGGCGGAATTTAAAGTCGACAACGAGGATAAACTGCTTGATGAAAACTTAAAAAACGATAACAACACAATCAGTTATCTCACCACGAAAAGCAATGCAAAGTTTGAGATAGTATTCGGAAAGGAAGTCCAAATAAGTAATTTTAAGATTAACGATAAGGATGATACTACAAACGCAAAAAACGGTAATAAATCGACATTGACATTCGGCGGTGATGAACTTACCGGAACAAAAAATGTTATTACGTTCGACGTATACGAAAAAGGCACCGACACCAAATTATTGTCGTTCAGTATTGTGGCGGGGTATGTGCTGATGCCGAATGTCGTCGCAACCGTCGACGATAAGTCGTTTGAAGAGGCGGCATTGGCAATATCGGATGACGGATATTACCTTTTTGACGATAAAAATGACAATATTTTAAAGGTCTGCTTTGCAGAGCCGCTCGACGAAAACGCAAAAGCAGTCATTACGTATAATGGTAAAAAAGTTGAGATAACAGGAAGCGAAACCGCAGAATTAGGAAAAATCGACGGCGGAAGTTATACTATCGAATATTCCTATAACGGTACGGTGATTGATACTTACACGTATAAGACGAAAGCGGCGAAATCTCTTGGCAACGGGTTATATTACGTTGAGAGCGAAGAGTATCCCTGGACGAAAGTCTCTGCGAGCGAGAGTACGATCGGGTGCGAATACTGGCAATCGGTAGTAAATGACAAAGGCGTCAGCGGACTGGATGACGGAGACGAAAGCATACTCACGCTTTATGCCTACGGTTTTGTAGGGTTACAGTATGATTATACGGTATCGGGATCTGGCAATTATGATAAGGACACCGGCGTGTGGAATGCTTCTCAAAGTAACTTTTTTGATGTCATGCTTAATGGTGTTGGATCTGGAAAAGGAAATCATTATCCCAGTTCGAATTCGAAAGATTTAAACTCATTGGTATGGCAAACGGAGCAACTGGCTTTTAGCGATAGAGGAGTCAACAAAGTAGAGTTTAGGTACTTTAACATAATTGGGGTAGACGGGTTTGACAGAACTTTCCTGAAGAATATTAAAGGTTTGACAAGCACTTTTGACTTCAGCGAGGGAGGAGAAGTTTTTTCGACGGTTGACAGTAGTTCACAAAACACAACCCACGTGGAAAACGGCGGAACCGTTGAGTTCGAGTTCGGGAAATCGAATTCGGCAAGGGTATCCGTGCCTTATTTCGGCGTCGGCGAGGCTTGCTACGTTTACGTTGACGGAGTGAAACAGGAAAACAAACTCGCTCAGGAAAACGATAAGTATTATTATGTTATTTCCGATCTGACAAAAACGACGAAACTGGAGTTTGAATACAGCGCGGAAGGGTATCTTACGGAACGATTTGTTGTTACGCTTGACATTGTTCGTAACGGAGATATTAAGGAAGATTTGATAAAAGCCGGCGCCGAGTACGTGACGATTACAAACTACAACGATAATTACCCGTTCAAGTTCAACGGTGCATTATCGGAAAGCGATAAACTTGTGTATTCGAGTTCAAACCAAGGCGTTCCTTCTTCTAAATCGGGAATTACCTTCACGTTTACGAAGAGCGGGACATTGACTTTTGATTGCCGTATTTCATCTGAATGTAGGAAAGACGCGGTTTATCAAAAAATAGGAACCGCCACAGAACAGTTCATTTTTAATAAAAAAGCAGATTCAAGTGGTGATATAGAATGGAAAACATATTCGATCACTGTGTCGCTCGGTGATAGCGGATCCGAGACAATAAAATTTTACTACCAAAAAGATGAGAGTGGTGATAAGGATTATGATTGCTTCGCAATCGCAAACGTGTTTTTCTCTACCGGCGACGCTACGGTGAAATATTCCGCAACCGGAGACGGTATCACCGCAACAAGCGAAGGTAAAACATTCGCATCGGGCGACATGGTTACAATCGGCTCGAAAGTTTCGCTTTCTTATGCAAACGAAAGTTATAAGTTTTACGGTTGGAAAAACGTTACGACGGGCAAAATCGTAAGCCTTAACCCGACTTATGAATTCATCTGCACCGGAGACGCGGAATACGTCGCCGTCGTCGGCTCAAAGGACGCTTACGTCGCAAGAAGCGAAAGCGAATTTTACGCCACTCTTAAAGAAGCCGCCGCAAACACGACAAGCGGAACGATTACGTTGTTCGGCAATCACACGCTCACGGAAGACGTGACGATTCCGCAAGGGGTTACGCTTATTCTGCCGTACTCCGCAACCGATACTACGGGCTACGCGATCGGCGGAAGCAAAACAAGAACAAGTTGGTTCGACGGGGTTAATCCTTATATCACGCTGACGATTAACGACGGCGCAACGCTTACGATCAACGGCAAAGTTATCGTCGGCGGCGTGCAGCACTACGCCGATCAATCCTCGCAAGGGCATACCTCGGGCGAGTATTCGCAAATCGTCAACAACGGCAATATTTCGATTAAAAACGGCGGTTATCTCAACGTTGTGGGAAGAATTACGGGAAGCGGCGCGATCAGCGCGGAAAGCGGAGCGACGATCCGTCAACCGTTCCTCGTGAATGACTACTCGGGCGGCTATAACACACAGGATTTATACTACGCGGGGCAATTCCCGTTCACGCAGTTTGCAACGATAAATATCGAATGTAAACAGGTGGTTTATCACGGCGCGAAAGTGATCGGCTCGACATCGTTGCTCGCCTTGGGTAGCATTAACACACAGGACGTCGTGCTGATTGACAGTATTGAACACAAAAAAGACGAAGGCGAAGGCTCTCTTATCTGGCTCGAAAGCGGATGCCGCCTCGAAATAACTTATGACGGCAACAAGAAAATCAATCAGCAAGTCGGCAATATCAACCTCGGCGATTTCGGAGTGACGACGATCGACGTTTACGGGAATATTACCGCGGGCGAATTTTACCTGCAAGGCTACGGCAGCGGGGATAAGGTGCTTGCCGTTCCGTACACTTATAACATCAACGTTAAGAGCGGCGCGACCGTAACCGTAAACCAGAAGTATAAAATCATGCCCGGGGCGGCGGTGACGATTGAAGCCGGCGGAAAAATTAACATAGGGGAGAAGGGCGCGATTTACGTTTACGACGGGCTTATTCAGGCGGCAAAGAGCGGTAAAGAATATCCGTCCGCAGACGTGCTTGGACAATATAACTTTGCAAAGAGCGGCATGCTTATCGTGAACGGTACGCTTAAAATCGACGGCGCATTTGCCGGTATCGCTCAGACTACCGCGGAAAGCGGCGTTATCGAGGTCGGCGGAAGCGCGAACGTCGGAACGCAGACTATCACGGACGGCTGTACGCGCAGTGCGACAGGATATGCGTCTAACAAAACCGAGTTCGAAATGAGCGGCAGAGTGTTCGGCGTGAACGGTTTCGTCAATCTCGAAACGGGCAAGACTTATAAGACGTTTGCGACAAACGAATTTATTCTTGAGAAGTTCACCGTCACTTCGGCGGAAGAGATTGCTAAGGAAAAATGGACGGTCACGCTTAACCAGAACATGAGCGGCAGATTTGCCGAATGGAACGGTGAAAAGTTTGTTGTCTCTCTTACGTTTTCGGTTGGAGGCGCGGAGGCGGGCGTCGGCGTTACCGTTAACGGCACCGAATGCCAGACGGGCGCAGACGGGAAGTTTACCTGCGAAGTGAAAGTTTCGTCCGCAAACGAGGCGATAACTTATTTCACGACGAACGTTTACACCGCGTTGCAGACGCACACGCTCGATTTAACGCAGGGCGGGGCGCAAAACCTCAAAAAGGTTGCGAGCGGCGTTGCGCTTGACGAGAAGAATAATAACTACTTGCGCGTGCTTAAGGCGGACGGAAGCGTTGAGACAGATTTTGTGCTTAACGCGATAGTTTCGTATTACGGCGGGACGGCGTACACGGTTGCGCTGACGGTGGGCGGAGAACTCACTGCGGATGCGTATATCACAACGAAAGTTGCGCTTAAGAATGACTACATTAAAACCGCTTTGGCGCACGATCTGACGGTTGTCGGAGCGGACGTCGCGAAGTTTATTTCCGAGGTCGAAAGCCTTGCAAGCGCCAACGATATCGTCGAAAAAGCGACTGAACTTTATAGTACGTTCACAACGCTTACAGGCAAAGGCACTGCGGAAGATATTGAGTTCATTAAAATATACTTAAGCGGCAAAGACGATTTCGCGGGCAAAATAGTCCAGGAGATAAAAGTCGGCAACGCGATTACTTACGGAGATTCAACGGTCGCCGTAACGCTCGTTTACGTCAACGGCAACGCCGCCACCGATACGGCTACCGCAAATCTTAGCGGCTGGAAATGGAAAAACTCGTCCGTCGCCGCAACGGCTACGTATAGCGGTACTTACGGTGAAAAAACTTATGCCGTAACGACCGGTTGCACCGCTTCAAAAAAGGCTGTAACGGTCAAGATTGATGATAAGTCAAGCGTTTACGGCGAGGGAATTGCAGAACTCACCGCAAAGGCAGGCGAACTTGCATATGGTGACAATTATAACGATCTCGGAATTGCGCTTACGAAAGCGGGCGAAAAAGACGTCGGAACGTATGACATAACCGGTTCGTGGACTAATAATTTCTACAACGTGACGTTTGAAAACGGAAAATATACGATCACGGCAAAACCGATTACCGTTACGATTGCTAATCAGACAAGCGTTTACGGCGACGAATTTGCAGCACTCACCGCAACGGCAACAAAACTTGCGGACGGCGAGGAATATGACATTCTCAAAGTTGAACTTACGAAAGAGGAAGGAAAGAACGTCGGGACGTATGCGATTACCGGAACGGCAAACAACGCCAACTACAACGTGACGTTTAACAACGGAACGTATGAGATTACGGCAAGATCTGTCACCGTCACAGTCCAAAAACCGTCCGACCTTATGGAAGGAAAGACGAATATCGTTATCAACGCAACCGTTACAGGCGCGGTTAATATCGATGATTATATAGGTTCGCTGACATATGGAATTTATAGCGGTGAAACTTTGATTGCTACAGTGTCCGGCGGTACGATTACGGTTGCCGAAGGACAAACGGTTGGAGTCGACACTTACACGATTAAAGCGATCAATACCGATACAAATTACAAGATCGAATCGCAAACCGAGGCAACGCTTAATGTTGTTGCAAAGAACAACTATTACACGGTGGACTTCGGCGGCGAGTCCAAGACTTACGACGGAAAGACTTATGATCCGAAACCGACCGTAAAAGTTACAGATACCGGAGCCGAGGTGACCGATTTTACCGTTACGGCAACTCTTAACAACCAGTCGGCTACGATTCTTAACGCCGGCACGTATGAAATCAAAGTCACCACTGCCGACGGCGTGGAATATACGCACAGTTATACGGTTAATAAGAAAGACGTTACCGTCACGATCGATAAAAAAACAAGCGTTTACGGCGACAAATTTGCAGAACTCACCGCAACGGCAACAGGACTTGCGGGCGGCGAGGAATATGACATTCTCAAAGTTGAACTTACGAAATCGGAAGGAAAGAACGTCGGGACGTATACGATTACCGGAACGGCAAGCAACGGCAACTACAACGTAACGTTCGGGGGCGGAGAAGCCGCGTATACGATTACGGCAAAAACGATTACCGTTACGATTGCTGATAAATCAAGCGTTTACGGCGACAAATTTGCAGAACTCACCGCAACGGCAACAAAACTTGCGGACGGCGAGGAATATGATGTTCTCAACGTTAAACTTACGAAATCGGAGGAAAAGAACGTCGGGACGTATACGATTACCGGAACGGCAAGCAACGGCAACTACGACGTGAAGTTCATAGAAGGAACGTATACGATCAGCCCCAAAGCGGTTACGGTCGTTATCGAAAAGAAGGAGATTACTTACGGACAAAACGCCGTTGTCGACAATAGGAAAACATTGAAAGACGGTGATTCTCTGCCTTATAACGAAGATTTCAACGCGCTCGGCATAACGTTGAATTTCAGCGGAAACGCGCCGCAGAACGCCGGCGTTTACAGCGTGACGGGAACCGCCTCGAACAACAATTACAAGGTAACCTTCGAGGGCGGAGAAAATGCGTATACGATAAAGGCGAAGGATATCACCGTAAGCATAGAGAGCCTGACAAGCGTTTACGGCGAAACAGTTAAAGATTTCACCGCAACGGCAGAGGATTTCGCATACGATGATAATTACGATTCGCTCGGCGTTACGCTTTCCGTCAAGGACGGCAAAACGATCAAAGACGTAGGAACGTATGAAATCATCGGCGCGGCAACCACAACAAACTATAACGTGAAGTTTACGTCGGCGACTTACACCGTGACGAAAAAGGCGATCACCGTTCTTGTCAACGACGCCGAAAGCGTTTACGGAGATAACGATTCCGAACTCACCGTAACGATTAAAAACGGCGGCACGGCGTCTGGCGAAAGCGTATGTTCGCTCCTTAACGTATCGAGAACGGCAGGCGCGAACGCCGGCAATTACGATATCACCGCCGAAACGGCAGGAAACGAGAACTACGACCTTACGATCACGTATACGAACGCGGGCAAGTCGGTTTACACGATCAAAAAACGCCCCGTCACCGTGACCGTCGAAGATTTAAGCGTGGCTTACACGATAACGTTCGCCGAACTCGAAACGGAACTTAAGAGCAGTACGAAAAATGCGATCGAGGGAGACGATCTCGGATTGAAACTCATCGTTATGATCGGAACGACCGCTCTCGACGAAAACAACTTCGACGCTAAGTTCGCGGGCGGCGCGCACATTATCACCGCGACGATAAGCAACGATAATTACGAGTTGACCTTAAACGAAGGAACGCTCACCATAGGTTTGCCGGTAATAACCGTCAACACGGATAAACTTAAACTCGAGTTCGTTTACGGCGAAACGGAGAATCCGTTCAACTGGAGAGAGATGCTCTCGGGCTATCTCGCAAGCGCGTCGGACGCAACGTTCAAAGTCGTGTTCTACAAGGCGGACGATACCGCGACCGAGGTCGAACTGAACGGCGCGGGCGAATATAAGATGCAGATCGTAATCGTCCACACGAGCGAATATCAATTCGCGGACGGCGCGAAGAAGTCTCGGTTCTTCGACGTTACCGTTTCGAAGAAAAATATTACGGACTCGATCGGAATCGGCGTGGACGGGCTGAAGAACGGCGGTTACGTCGTGTTCTCTTACGGTCTTATCGCCGACGCCGACGTTAACGGCTATAACGTGAAAATCAGAACCACGCTTACGAAGAACGGCGAAATCGTCGACGAAATCGACGGAACCGGCAATTATGAATTCGGCGCGGAAATCGACGACGACAACTACAGCGGCTCGAAGAAAATTTCGTTCAGGGTTATACCTTCCGCGGCGCAGAAGATAGCGAAACTCGCGGAATACGCGAGCGCCGCGTTCCTTAAGGACGCGCAGTACGTTCCGGCGAAAGATCTTATCGCGGGCATTACCGCCGACGATATGCTTCAGATCGACGACGATGACAAAGCGAAAGCCGATTACGCGAAAGTCGTAACGCTTCGCGACAATTACGCGAAAGTCGAAACGGAAATGTCCGCAATCAAAGCGTTGCTCGACGATTACAACGGCGGCGACGGCGAAAAACTTCTCGACGCGCACGATTATATCGTCGCTCTCGACAGCGAGAAACTCGGACTCGTCAGGCTCAGCGAGCAGGGCGAAACTTACGAGCGACTCTGGAAACAGGCTTCCGGCGACGCGACGGAGATAACTTCGATCGCAAACAAGGTTCGCGACAACGTTCTGTTCGCGGTAATCGCGCTCGCGGGTACGGCTCTTGCCTCGGCATTCGTCGTTCTCGTCAAATTCTTCGGTTAACAGGAGGAAGTGGAAATGAAACGCAATCGTATAATCGCATTCGCATTGATAGTTCTCGCTCTCGTTACGTTCGCCTCGTGCAGCGTATTCGGAGAAGGCGAAAACGCCTATGAACAAACAAAACCGTTCGCCGCGATCGAAACGGCGTTGAAAAAAGTCGACGAAAGTCAGAGCGCGCAATTCGCGCAGACCGTGAAAAACGGAGATCTTCTTCTTTCGTCCTGTTCCCAGAATTTCACGAAGGGTTCGGACGGCTGGACTTACGAAAAGACGGAGACGACTCTTAGCGACGACGCATACGCTGAGGATAAATACGTGGTCGAAAGTTCGACGGGAACTTCGGACGCGGCTCCGTATCTGAAAATCGACAGGGACGCGATCGAAAAAATCGATAAAGAGGAGAACGACGGACAAACCTTGTACAGCATTAAAATCTACGCAAGGAAAACCAAATCCTTCCTCGGGCTTTCGGAAGAAGAAGTCGCGAAAGTGACCGATCTCGAAGTTACCGTCGCCGTTCAGAGCGACAAAGTCGTGAAAACCGAAATCGGATATAAGGTTTCGGGTAAACAGGTTAAACAGACGCTCACTTACGTCTATTGACGAAAAACGCTCTTGCGCGCAGGGAAAATCCCTGCGCGCAAGAGGCATTTTATTAAACGCCCGAAAAACGGAAAAAATAGCAAGAAATGAATAAAAATACATTGAACGAAAAATTTTCAAAAACAAATCCGGTTTCTCCCGAATCGGTTTCCGGCAAAGCGGTTTCTCCCGAAGCGGTTTCCGGCAAAGCGGGGAACGATTCTGCCGCGAACGAGAAAAACGAACGCGACGATTATATCGTCGAAATAAAGGGGCTTTCCAAAAAATACGGAAAAGCCTCGGATTACGTTATCAGCGATATCGATATAGAATGTCGTTCGGGCGAAATCGTCGGGTTGCTCGGCAAAAACGGCGCGGGAAAATCCACAACGATAAAG
>CAVJNC010000023.1:0-21982 GCA_963650905.1 Subdoligranulum sp. APC924/74 | reverse complement strand
TTTTAAACTCGTTACTAATCTCTCTTGATTATTAACATTCTATGCAGTTGTCAATCTTCTTCCCTCCGTATCCTACGGAGTTTTCGCTCTCTGCCGCGCCGATAACGGCTTGCGGAGGAGAAACACGGCGTGCTTCTCAACGTGAGCCTACTTATCATAACATAAGCCGAAACGTATGTCAAGCGTTTTTTTAAAGTTTTTTAAAATTTTTTCCGTCGGCTTTCCGGCAACCGGCGACTTCGCCTTTTACCTTTTCGACGAACGCGGAATGTTTTTCCGCGCTCCGCGGATAATCATGTATGCCCTTTAATCCGTATTCGTGTAAAATTCCGCAGACGTATTCTCTGCCGGACTTGCTTTCGAGCGTTTTTAAAAGTCTGTATTCCTCGAATGCTTTGAGCATGGCGAAATATCTCAGAGAATATTCGACACCATTTTCGCCGGGGTAAACGATAAACGCGTCGCCGGCGCAGAAATGCCCGTCCGCGGTGGTTTCCTCGTAAGGATTCAACGCCCTGACGGACAGATACGAATTATAAAAATTAAATCCCCAATGCAAAAATCCTTTCGCGTTTATGTCGTAAAGTTGCATTCCGAGGACTTCCGTTCTCTGGAGCGGCATATGGAAATAACGGTTCGCGATATAGTTCTCGTCCACGCCTATGCAATAATAAACCATTCTGTCGACGCCGGAAAACTTATCGAAATCGGCGCTGTTTAAACTCACTACCGGCAACGTTACGGCATTCTGCTCGACGAGTTCGTAATGCGACATCGCGTCCAGCGTTTTTATCCCGTGGTTGTTCTCCCGCACGAACTCCGACAAGCGGACGTAGTTATCCAGATCGGGCTTGTTCGGCTCGTCGGTGAGGTGCATATACGTTTCGCCCGAAATCCCGAGTTCTTCGAGATGAGGGGCGAGCGCGGCGAAATATTGCTTTAAAAACGCGAGATACTTCTCGTCCGTCGAATCGACTTTCCAACCGAAAATCTTCTTTTCTTCGCCGTTTTCAGTGGCGACGATTTTCGGGCAGGCTTTGCCGCCCCACTGCGTGAACAAATGCGAAAGTTCGAAATATTTTATCCCCGCCTCTTTGCAGATTCCGACGACTTTATCGAATTCCGAAAAATCGAAATCGTATTCGTCGCCCCGTTTCGTTATTTTCACGAGTTGCGTTGTGAGCCGCTCTCCGCCGACTTCGGTATCGAGCGCGGGCGTGAACGCGGGAACGAGAATCATATTGTTGCCCATCTTCGCGTAAGCGGTCAGAAAATTGCGGAACGTCGCGTAAAATTTCTCCGAAAAAGGCTTTAGCCCGTAATAATTGCAGATTCCGTCGTAATGAAACCAATTGGTGAGAATTATATCCGCGTCGCGGAGTTTTTCGGGCAGAACTTCGATATCGACTTCCGCGGTCGCTCCGCCTGCGGCGATTTTTATAACGTGTTTCCCCTCGGGTTTATCCAAGGACGGCAACTCGAAAAACAACGCGGCGGTTTCGCCACTCTTCAGAGCGATTTCGTCCGTTTTTTTCAGCAGTTCGGGATACATATCGTCTTTCGCGTAAACGTAATAGTCGTCCTTTTCCTTATCGAGATAATAATCTCCTTTCACCTTCTCCACGCGGTAACACGCGTATTCGAGGTCCGAGTTTATTTCGATTTTTCCGCGGAAATCCTCGTCCGCCTCCGCGAAAACCTGAAACAGAAAAACCTCGTTTTTCAGGCATTTATGCGAAATAAGCGGAACGACGTCTTCCTTTGTGAAAATTTTGACGTTCCATTCGGAAACCGTAAGTTTCATCGTCTTCTCCTGTGTCGTTTTTATGTTTCCGGAACCAATTCATTCCGCAAGAATTTCTTTGATCAGGACTTCGTTCCCTCTCAGAAGATAAGTCCGCTCGCCGCCGCAATACGGGCAGATTTTGCCGTAACGGACGGTGGGATATTCTTTTTTGCAATCCTCGCAATAAGTAACGGCGGGAATGGTTTCCGCTTCTATGTCGCAACCTCTGAGAAGGTCGGTGCGGCCGGCGTTCCACTTCCAGCAATCGAAAAGTTGATCGTTGACGATTCCGGACACTTCGCCTATCTGCATAACGACCTTCGCTATTTTCGTCGCGTTGTTTTTGCGGGCGACGTCGCTCACGATATCCGCTATGTGAAAAACCACTCCCAACTCGTGCATAATTACCTCTATTTGTTTGCCTTTCCGGCTTTTTTTGCCGCTTTGACGTACTCTTTATGCTTTTTCTGAGACGCTTTTTCTTCGGCGGTTTTCTTGCCGAATTTGATTTTCAACCCGCGCTTGATCGCGTAAGGCAGAATCGCTTTGAACTTGTCTTCGCTGCGTACCATATTCGAACATTCGGGATGATCTCTGTGGAGGCGGATCGCGTCGAATTCGCACTTGGTGGTGCAGACGCCGCAACCGATGCACTTGTTCTCGTCGACGACGCTCGCGCCGCAACCGAGACAACGCGAGGCTTCGGTTTTCACCTGCTCCGCCGTGAGAGTGCCGTGAAGATCTCTGAACGAGCGTTTGTCGCCCTCGAGTTCTTTCGCTTCCTGTCTGCCGGCGGTGTCGTAACTGTCTATCACGATATTGTTTTTGTCGAGTTCTATAAAGTCGCGACGATTGCGCCCGATCGTCATGCTCGTCCCCGGTTGAACGAATCTGTGAAGCGACACGGCGGCGTTTTTGCCCGCTTCGATCGCGTCGATCGCGAATTTCGGTCCGCTGTACACGTCTCCGCCGACGAAAATATCGGGCTCCGCGGTCTGATACGTAAGAGAATCCGCGACGGGATAATTACCGTGATGAAATTCCACTTTCGTTCCCTTGAGCAGATCGCCCCAAACGACGGTCTGACCGATCGCGAAAATAACGTTTTCCGCCTCGACGGTGATCGTGTCGTTCTCGTCGTACCGGGGATTGAATTTCTTCGTGACGGGATCGACCGCGTCGAGACATTTTTTGAACACGACCGCTCTGACGGTTCCGTCCTCGTTTTTAAGAATTTCTTTCGGTCCCCAGCCGTTGTTGACGGAAATGCCGTCCGCAAGAGTTTCTTCCACTTCTTTCTTGCTTGCGGGCATCGTTTCGCGGGATTCGAGACAATACATGCCTACGACGTCGCTGCCGAAACGAACGGCCGTGCGCGCGCAGTCCACGGCGACGTTGCCGCCGCCGATGACGACGGTCGCGCCGTTCATCTTTCTGTCGTGATTTTCGGTCGCCGCGTGCAGGAAGGAAACCGCCATATCGGTTCCGACCGCGTCCTCTCCGGCAATCCCCGGCAATCTGCCGCCCTGACAACCTATCGCGATATAGAACGCTTTATAGCCTTGCTCGCGCAGTTCGGGGATAGTCACGTCCTTGCCGACTTCCACGCCGCATCTGAATTCCACGCCGAGTTCGCGCAAAACGTCGATTTCCGCCTCGATGACGTCTTTTTCGAGTTTATAGGACGGAATGCCGTAAGTGAGCATGCCGCCGAGCCTTTCGTTCTTTTCGAACACGGTCGGCTTATAACCTTTCGTCGCGAGATAGAAAGCGCAGGAAAGCCCCGCCGGCCCCGCGCCGACGATCGCGATTTTCTGCGACCATTGCTTGTCGACGTTGGACGGAATGACCACTTCGGGAACGTATCTCGTTTCCGCATGC
Source organism: Subdoligranulum sp. APC924/74 (assembly GCA_963650905.1). Classification (GTDB taxonomy): domain Bacteria; phylum Bacillota; class Clostridia; order Christensenellales; family Borkfalkiaceae; genus UBA10281. Next base: position 18,315 of record CAVJNC010000023.1, on the reverse strand, counting down.
AGATCCTGCTCGGCGATGAATTTCTTGATATCGTCGATCGCCACCGCTTCGTCGACGGTTCCTCTCGTGCAGGCGGCTTCGCAACGCTTGTTGCAGACGCGGCCGCAGATCGCGGGGAACGGATTATCTTTTTTGATGAGCGCGAGCGCTTCTCTGTATTTGCCTTCTTTCGCCTTGCGGATATAACCCTGAACCGCGATGTGCGCCGGACACGCCGCCTTACAGGGCGACGTTCCCGTTTCGTAGCAGTTTATTCTGTTTTTGTCTCTGTAATCTTCGTCCCACTTGTCCGGCCCCCAACTGAGATTATCGGGAAGTTCGTGTTTGGGATATTTGATCTCGCCTTGTTTCGTGCAGAGTTTCTGACCGAGTTTCACCGCGCCCGCGGGGCAATATTCCACGCACTTGCCGCAAGCCACGCATTTGTCCTTTTCGACCTTAGCCACGTACGCGCTTCTCGACAAATTGGGAGTGTTGAAAAGTTGCGACGTGCGCAACGCGTTGCATATGTTCACGTTGCAGTTGCAGATCGCGAAAATTTTGTTTTCTCCGTCGATGTTCGTTATCTGATGAACGAAGCCGTTCGCCTCCGCGTTGCGGAGAATCTGCATCGCTTCTTCATACGTGATATCGTGACCTTTGCCCGTTTCGCGGCAATAGTCCGCCATATCGCCGATACCGATACACCAGTCGTCGCAACTGTCGCCGCAGCCTTCGCCGAGTTTGGAACGGCCGTAACGGCAGGAACAGATTCCCACGCCGAGATGCCCTTCGTATTTTTTAAGCCAGTAAGAAAGATGCTCTATGTCCGCCGTGCCGTTTTCCATTCCGATAGCCTGTTCGACGGGGATAACGTGCATGCCGATACCCGCGCCGCCCGCCGGAACCATGGGCGTTACCTTGGTCAGCGGCAGATAGGTCATTCTCTCGAAGAACATCGCGAGTTCGGGGTGGTCGTCGAGTTGTTTTTTGACCATGTTCGTGAATTCCGCGGACCCGGGGACGAACATCGGGAGAACGTAACGACGAACGCGTTCCGCCCCCTTGATCGGGCCGTTTTTGTCGTAATGGTCGCCGTAATCGTACTCGAGAATACCGATATTGCTCATCTCATCGAGAAGTTTCTGCAAATCCTCCGCTTTATACTGCGGATTGAGTTTGAGAAGGTCCTCGAACGTGTAATGACGGCGCACTTTCATTTTGAGCGCGAGGTCCGCCATTTCGTCGGTCACGATGCAGCGAAGCCCCCAGTATTCGGGATCGTTCGCCGTCACGCCCTTGAGTTTGTGATCGATGCAGTCGGTGATTTTTCTTGCCAGTTTGAGAATTTTTTTACTCGGATTCGGATCCCCCATATATTCGGGAACGAACGCTTTGCTCATCTCAGCCATTATTGTTTTCTCCTTTATCGAAAGATTTTATTATTTCATACAATGCGTTTTCCAGCAAGTCTACGCCCTCGCCGGTCTTCGCGCTGACGGGGAAAATCCGCGCTTTCCCGTTCAGATTCTCAACCCGCTTTTCAAACGCCCGCATATCGAAGCCGAACGCTCCGAGCGCGTCGATCTTCGTGACGACGACGATATCGCACTTTTCAAACATAAGCGGATATTTCAGAGGTTTGTCGTCCCCCTCCGGCACGGACAGCAACATCATATTAAGATGCGCGCCAGTATCGAATTCCGCGGGGCAGACGAGATTGCCTATGTTTTCGAGTATTATAAGGTCGGATTCGGGAAAGTCCGCCTGCCGGAGCGCGTCCGTAACCATCTGCGCGTCTATATGGCAAAGCCCGCCGTTGTGAATCTGCGCGCTTTCCACGCCCGCTTCCGCGGCAATGCGCCGCGCGTCCAGATCCGTCTCGATATCCACGTCCATGGCGACTATTTTAAGCGTCCGTTTCATATCGCGGATGAGCCTCGTGAGCAACGTCGTTTTTCCGCTCCCCGGCGAGGACATGACGTTTATCATGAACGTGCCTTTCGCTCTGAGCGACGCTCTGAGTTCGTCCGCCGCCCTGTCGTTGTTTGAAAACACGCTTTCTTTAACGGATATGACTTTCATTTCAACTTCTCCCTCCTGTCGCGGCATCTGCCGTAAATCCAGTCTGCGAGCGCGTCCGTACCCTCGCCCGTTTTTGACGACACGACGAATATTTTCGCGTCCGGATTGATTCTCGACATATATTCTTTACATTTGCCGACGTCGAAGTCGAAATATTCCGCCGCGTCGATTTTGGTGACGACGAGTGCGTCGCAACGCGAAAACATCAACGTGTATTTAAGCGGCTTGTCGTCTCCTTCGGTGACCGCGAGCAACGCTATTTTCAGATGCGCGCCCGTATCGAACTCGGCGGGGCAGACGAGGTTGCCGATATTTTCCAGAAACACGATATCTTCTTTTTCGCCGAACTCCCCGAATCCCTGACGGGACATATCCGCGTCGAGATGACACATTCCGCCCGTGTGAAGTTGCACCGACCGCGCGCCCGCCTCGCGGATCGCGTATGCGTCCACGTCGCCGTCGATATCCGCTTCCATAACCCCGACGGAGCATCTGCCTTTGAGCGCGCCGATAAGCCGCGCGAGCAAAGACGTTTTCCCGCTCCCCGGGGCGGACATCACGTTGATATAGAAAACGCCCGCCTCGTCGAGTTCCGAACGCAGTTTGTCGGCGTCGGCGTCGTTGTCCTCGAGAATGGTTCTTTTCAGTTCGATCGTCTTTATCAGGTCCATAATTGTCCGATTAACACCCCTTATTCCGCGTATTATATATCGATTATATCACAACGATTTGTTATTTTCAATATTTTTTTACCGATTTTTTGCAGATTCGGATTATAAATCGTCGTTTCGGGCGTCGACGGCGGGCGAATTTACATAAAATTTACATTCTCTAAACCGTAACGCGATAGTTAAGATTTTTTTTAAGGGGTATAATACGGGTGTAAATCGAAAGAAAAGGAGATTAAAAAACAGAAATGAAAAAGGTATTAACATTGTTGTTTATCTGCATAATCGCAATATGCGGAACTATGGGACTTACCGCTTGCGGCGGCGAAAAGGACATTACGGTGGTTGCAAGAGATCAGGGCAGCGGCACGAGAGAAGCGTTCGACACAGTCGTTACGGACGGAAACGGGAATTACCTCGAAATGAAGAACGCGGCAGGGAAAACCGTTTACAACACCACCGCCAAAGCGGACTTGCAAAAAGAAACGGGAAACGTTATAAGCAAAGTCGCGAGCGACAAAAACGCGATCGGCTATATCTCGCTCGGCTCGGTGAACGACACCGTTAAAGTCGTTAAAGTGAACGGCGTAACGCCCTCGGCGGCGACCGTTCTCGACGGAACTTACGCCATTCAGAGACCGTTCGTTATAATGACGAGTTCGACGACCGCTCTCAACGATATAACGGCGGACTTCCTGCTCTACCTGAAGAGCGAAGCCTCCAAAACTCATGCCGACAAGGCGGGTTGCATATATCTTGCGGACTCCGCTCAGAGAGCGAACGCAGGCGAAACCCCCGTTGCGGTTGAAACTTACGAAGTTAAATCGGCGTTGCCCGCAGGCGGCAAAATAACCGTCAACGGCTCCACTTCGATGGAAAAATTCATCAAAGAGGCGATGAGCGGCTACGCGACTCTTTACGGAAAAACCGCGGACGACGTGTTCGAGGCTCTCGACCTTCAGGGTTCTTCGGTCGGCAGGACCGCGGTTAAAGGCGATAAGAACGGAAACGTAATCGGTCTTTCGTCTGCGGCGGTAAAAGAGGACGGCATCGACAGTTTCAACGTCGCGCTCGACGCGGTCGCGGTTATCGTGAACAAAGACAACGCCACGGTAAACGACCTGACGCTCGCTCAACTTTACGATATCTACACCGGAAAGATCGCTAAGTTCAGCGAAATAAAATAACGGAAAAAATTATGAACGCTGCGAACTTTAAAGAAAAAGCAGGAAAAACGATATTTACGATTGCGGCGATGATTTGCGTTATCGCCGTTATCGCCATATTCGGGTTTATGGTCGTAAAAAGTCTGCCGGCTTTTAAAAAAATCGGTTTCTTCGATTTTGTTTTCGGGGATAACTGGTCGCCGGACAGACTGGATAAATACGACGACGCGACGCTTTCTGGCACTTACGGCATTTTTAAAATGATCGTAGGCACGCTCGCGGCGACGGTCGGCGCGCTCGTCATCGGCGGAACGCTCGGATATTTCACGGCGGTGTTTATCGCTTTCTACTGCCCTAAAAGGCTGAAAAAGATATTCTCGTCCACGGTGAATCTGCTCGCGGGAATCCCGTCCGTAGTTTACGGATTTTTCGGAATAATGTTTCTGCTCCCGCTTCTCGCGAACTTCGCTCCCAACAACGGCAGCGGACTTCTGGCTACGTCGCTCATTCTCGGCATAATGATCATGCCCACGGTGGTTTCGCTTTCCAAAACGAGCCTCGAAGCCGTGCCGCGCTCTTATTACGAAGGCGCGCTCGCGCTCGGTTCGACGCATTCGCAGGCGGTTTTCGGAACGGTTACAAAGGCGGCTAAGTCCGGCGTTACCGCTTCGCTCGTTTTAGGGATAGGCAGGGCGCTCGGCGAAACCATGGCGGTGGTTATGGTCGCGGGGAACTCGGTCGCATACCCCGAATCGTTCTTCAACAGTTTCAGGGTTTTAACGGCGAACATCGTTATGGAAATGGGATACGCGGGCGAAGTTCAGCAGGGCGCGCTCGTCGCGACGGGCGTAATTCTGCTCGTTTTCGTGCTTATCGTAAACCTGATTTTCGGCGCGATATCCAAAAAAACAGTTAAATCCGCCGTCGGCAAAAACGGACTTTTCCCGCGGATTTTCAAAAAAGACGATAAAAAAAGCGGCGTTAAAAACAGCGTTGCGACCGGCGGAAAAAGCGGCGGAACGAACAACGCGGCGGACGGCGGAACGAACAACTCGGCGGACGGCGGAACGAACAACTCGGCGGACGGCGGAACGAACAACTCGGCGGACGGCGGAACGAACAACTCGGCGGACGGCGGAACGAACAACTCGGCGGACGGCGGAACGAACAACTCGGCGGACGGCGGAACGAACAACTCGGCGGACGGCGGAACGAACAACTCGGCGGACGGCGGAACGAACAACTCGGCGGACGGCGGAACGAACAACTCGGCGGACGGCGGAACGAACAACTCGGCGGACGGCGGAACGAACAACTCGGCGGACGGCGGAACGAAACGCAACGTCGTCTTTGAAAAAATCGGCGATTTCTTCTCCTCTCTGAAATACAGAACGAAAACGGCGTCCGTCGGCGCGGGCGTTTCGATCGGCGCGGGAATTTTTGCGGGAATAACGCTCCTTCTGATTATCGGTTTCGTGTTCGTGAAAGGCGCGCCCACGCTCTTTACAAGCCCCTATCTGCTCTTCGGCAAATACGAATTCAACAGCGAAAAAATCACCATATTGCCGTCGATCGTAACCACTCTTATGACTGTCGCTCTGAGCCTTCTCGTCGCGGTTCCGACAGGCATATGCACGGCGATTTTCCTTAACGAATACGCCAAAAAAAGCAATATTTTCATAAAAATAATCCGCGGGGCGATAGACCTTCTGAACGGCGTTCCGTCGATCGTTTACGGGCTTTTCGGAATGATTACGTTCGTCGCGCTGATAAAAGGCAGAAGCACCATCATGGCAGGCTCGCTCACGGTGGGAATAATGCTCCTCCCCACGATCGTCCGCTCCACGGAAGAGAGCCTCAAATCGGTTCAGGACAGTCTGCGCGAAGGAAGTTTCGCGCTCGGCGCGGGCAAAATGCGCACCATATTCAAAATAGTTCTCCCCTCCGCTCTGCCGGGGATTTTATCGGCGATCATCCTTTCGATGGGGCGCGTGATATCGGAATCCGCTCCGTTCATTTACACTATGGGTTCGGTTATTTCGGCTATCCCGACGAGTTATTTCGACAGCAACGCCACTCTCGCCGTCGCCCTTTACAGGCTTTCGGGCGAGGGATGGTACGTGAACGAGGCTTACGCTACGGCGGTGGTGCTTATCGTTCTCGTGCTTACGCTCAATCTTCTGGCGGAACTCATCGCGGGCAGACTCAACAAGAAATTACAAGGTGAGAAATAATGAAAAAAACAAGCGAAACAAACGAATACGGACAAAACATATCGGTTAAAAACGCCAACCTCTGGTACGGAGATTTTCAGGCGATAAAAAACATAAGCGCGGAAATACCCGAAAGGCAGGTTACGGCTTTTATCGGCCCTTCCGGTTGCGGAAAATCCACTTTTTTAAAATGCTTCAACCGCATGAACGACCTTGTGGACGGGTGCAGGATAACGGGCGAATTTCTGGTGGGAAAGACCGATATCTACGGGAAAATCGACGTGAACGAACTGAGGAAAAACGTGGGAATGGTTTTCCAGAAACCGAATCCCTTCCCGATGAGCGTTTACGACAACGTCGCTTACGGGCCGAGGACTTTCGGAATAACGAAACGCGCGGCCTTAGACGAAATAGTGGAAAAATCGCTTCGTCAGGCGGCGATGTGGGACGAACTCAAGGACAGACTGAACAAATCCGCCCTTGGTTTATCGGGCGGTCAGCAACAGAGGCTTTGCATAGCCCGCTCGCTCGCGGCGACGCCGAAAATTCTGCTCATGGACGAGCCGACTTCCGCTCTCGATCCCATATCGACGGGCAAAATAGAAGAACTCATAGAAGAACTTAAAGAAACGGTCACGATCGTCATCGTAACGCACAATATGCAGCAGGCGACGAGAATAGCCGACAAAACGGCGTTTTTCCTGCTCGGCGAACTCGTGGAATTCGGCGATACCGAAGATATTTTCACTTCCCCGAAGGACGAACGCACCGAAAGATATATAACCGGAAGATTCGGTTAATATCGATCAACTATTGACTTTTTTATAAATTTCAGATTATAATTAAGGAGGACAGGAAAAATGTCTGTAAGAAAATTATTTGAAGAAGAATTATCCGAACTCAAAACCGAACTTGTGGAAATGTGCCGGCTTACGGAACAGATGATAAACAACGCCATAACCGCGCTCGTAAACCGCGACAGGGAACTCGGCAAAAGCGTCGGGCTGGCGGACAAACGCGTGGACGAATACGAAATGGATATAGAAAAGCGTTGCATGCGGATTCTTTTGCGTCAGCAACCCGTGGCGAAAGACTTCCGCGAAGTTTCCACCGCGCTCAAAATGATAACGGATATAGAGCGTTTCGGCGATCAGGCGAGCGACATAGGCGACCTCGTTTACACGATGCCCGGGGATAAATACATCAAAAAACTGGAACATATCACCGCAATGGGCAATCTCGCCGAAAAAATGGTGAGAGAGAGCGTGGATTCGTTCATAAGCAACAACGAGGACCTGGCGGACGAAGTGATCGCGCTCGACGACAAAATGGACGAATTGTTCTTAACCGTGAAAAACGAACTCATCGAACTTATCAAAAAGGACGGCGCGAACGGCGATCAGGCGATAGAACTGATGATGGTTGCCAAATATCTCGAAAGAATAGGCGACCACGCCGTGAACGTTGCCGAATGGACCAAATACAACGAAACGGGGGTACACGAAAAATTCTGATGAAAGACATGATTTACGTCGTCGAGGACGACGAGGGAATGCAGGAAGTTTACGAGGGCGCGTTCGAGGAGAATTATCAGACGCGTATTTTCTCGAACGGCGCGGATTTCTTCGAGGCGTTCAACGTTAAAAAACCCGACCTTATCGTTCTCGACATAATGCTGCCGGAAATGGACGGATTCGCGATTCTCACCAAAATAAGAGAAAAGGACGAAAAAGTGCCGGTTATCTGCGTGAGCGCGAAATCGGACGAAATAAGTTTCGTAAAAGGGCTTAACAAGGGCGCGGACGATTATATGGCTAAGCCGTTTTCCGTTCTCGAACTTCTGGCGAGAGTAAAAACGAACCTGCGCCGCTCCAAACTCTACGTGACGAGCGCGGACGGTTTCGTCGTGGACAACAACGTTTATAAGATTTTTTATAACGACAAGGATCTCGGGCTTACGCTCAAAGAGTTCGCCCTTCTGAAACTTCTCATCTCTAACGCGGGCGTTACCGTGCCGAGAGACGAACTGTTCGCCGAGGTGTGGGGCGACGACTATATGGGCGAAACCCGCACGCTGGACATGCACGTCGCGGCGATCCGCGACAAAATAAAACAAGCGGGAGGAAAGGACTGTATCGTCACCGTGAGAGGCGTCGGATACCGCTTTGAAAACAAATGAAAAGAAAAACTTTTTTGCAGATATTTCTTCTTACGCTCGTCTGTATATCCATTCTGTTCGTTTACGGAATAGTCGCAGTTAAATCGAACTCGAAAACTATAATAAAGGAACGCCTGAAAGAAGAGACCAAACTCGCCTGCTCGCTCATCGAATCCACGGACGATTTCGACGCTTTTTCCGCTTATTATAACGACGACGCTCTGCGTATCACCGTTATCGACCTCGAGGGAAACGTCCTGTTCGAAAGCGACACGAAAGCGGAAATGGAAAACCATATCGACCGCGAAGAGATAAGAAACGCCATCAAAAACACGCCTCAGGCGGTGGAAAGATATTCCGAAACGTTCGGCTGCGAAATGACCTATTACGCTTTGAAAACCGAACTCGAGGACGGATCGAAAGTCATTCTGCGCATGGCGCTCAGAAGCAGCCGGATAGACGATTACTTTATAATAACTTTGCCCATTCTGTTCATGGTGCTTTGCATTTCGCTCGGATTTTCGATCGTGTTCTCGGACGTTATTTCCAAAAAAGTCACGGGCAAAATCACGGACGTCGGCAAGAGCCTGCGAAGCCTTAACGACGGGAATTACGAACCGATAAAAACGAGTTCCGACGAACCGGAATTATATTCCGTGTTAAACGAGATAAACGAACTCAATTCGAGTATTCACAAGCACATTCGCAAGGAAACGGAAGAACGCAACAAACTCAACACCGTTCTCGAAAACGTTTATCAGGGCATACTCGCGATAGACAAGGATAAAAAGATAATCTTCGCCAACAAGAGCGTTATGAAAACGTTCGGTTGCGCCGAAGAACCTTCGGGTAACGACGTTGTTTTCCTGATAGACGATCTCGCGCTGTGCAACCTTATTTCGGAGCATCTCGGCGAGGATTTCAGCGGGGAATATTCCTATAAAGGCAAAGAACTTTCCGTCGTCGTCAAAAATGCCGACGGCGCGGACGCGGGCAACGAATGTTCGATAATCATCTTCACCGACGTAACCAAGGAAAAAGAGATGGCAAAGCAGAAGAACGACTTTTTTGCGAACGCCTCTCACGAACTGAAAACGCCCGTCGCGGTGATGCAGGGGCTTTCCGAACTTCTGCTCGCGAAAAATCTGGACGAAAGTTCCGAAAAACAGGTGGAAAGAATTCATAAGGAAAGCCTGCGTCTTTCTTCCCTCATAACGGATATGCTCGAACTCAGCCGGCTCGAAAACGGCGGACAATCGGAAATGATTCTGTCCGAAGTCGACTTAAAGGAAACCGCCGAGGAAGCGCTCGGCGAACTGGCGGCGAAAATGGCGGAAAAAGGCATAACGGCAACCGTTACGGGCGACGGAGTCGTCAACGGCGACGCGAAGAAAATTTACGAACTGATGGAAAATCTTTGCGGAAACGCCGTCAATTACAACAAGGAAAACGGCAAAATCGCCGTTAACATAAGCGAAAACGACGACAAAGTCGTTCTCGAAGTGTCGGACACGGGCATCGGCATAGAAAAGGAAAACATACCGAGGCTTTGCGAAAGATTTTACCGCGTAGATAAATCCCGCTCCAAGAAAACGGGCGGAACGGGACTCGGGCTTGCGATCGTGAAACACATCTGCGCTCTGCACAACGCCACGCTTTCCATCGACAGCGACATCGGATTAGGCACCACCGTCACCGTAACCTTCGGCAAGGCGAATCGTTAAATCGTCATCGCGACTTTCGACAAAGCGAATTGTTAAACGGTCGACGCAACTTTCGACAAGGCGAATCGTTAAATCGTCGCCGTAACTTTCGACAAAGCAAATCGCTAAAAATATTATTTGGCAACAATTACCCACAAAACGCAAAAAGGAAGAACGAGCCTGTTCTTCCTTTTTATTATGGTTTGCATTGTCTATAAAAGCGAAAATCGTTCGATAATCGACTTATAGCGCGGTTTTTAAACTTTGATTTATAATTTGTTATTGTCGTCGGTCGTCGGACTGCCGATCTTTTCGGGAACGTATTTCCCGCTTTTCTTATGCGATTTCACGCATTCCGTGAGCAGAAATTCTATCTGGCCGTTCACCGATCTGAAATCGCTTTCCGCCCACCTCGCGAGTTCGTCGAACAATTCCGCGCTTATTCTGAGCGGAATCTGTTTTTTCTTTCCGTCGTTCATCTCAATAAAGACTTCCGGAATTTACTACGGGCTGAGCGTCGCGGTTACCGCAGAGAACGACGAGAAGATTGGAAACCATAGCCGCTTTTCTCTCTTCGTCCAATTCCACCGTTCCGTGTTCTTTGAGTCTTTCGAGAGCCATTTCGACCATACCGACCGCGCCGTCGACGATCATTTTTCTCGCGTCGATGATAGCCGAAGCCTGCTGACGCTGAAGCATCACCGCCGCGATCTCTGGCGCGTAAGCAAGATAAGTTATGCGGGCTTCGATGATTTCAAGTCCCGCGGTTTCCACTCTCGCCTGTATTTCGTTCTTGATTCTTGCCGCAACGACTTCGCTTGAACCTCTCAGGCTCCCTTCGTCCGCCAATCCGTCGCCCGTGGTGTCCACGTTGGGCGCGACGTCGTAAGGGTAAATTCTGACGATATTCCTGAGCGCGCTGTCGCACTGAAGGGAAAGATATTCCTTATAGTTATCGACGCAAAAAGCCGCTTTCGCCGTGTCCACGACCTTCCAGGTTACGGCTATGCCGATTTCCACGGGATTGCCGAGGCAGTCGTTTATCTTCTGACGATTGTTGTTGAGCGTCATTATTTTGAGAGATATTTTTTTGTTCGGCATAGTCGCGACGTTAACCGTCACGCCGTCGCTCTTCACGCTCGTTGCGGGCGCGAGAGTTTTAACGTCGCCGCTCTGATTGAGTTTCGTATCGGAAGCGGGATTGACCGCCGAGCAGAACGGATTTACGGCATAAAAGCCTTCGCCTTTGAGCGTGCCTATGTATTTGCCGAAAAGCGTTAAAACCAACGCTTCCTGCGGTTTAAGAACTCTGAGCCCCGCGAACATGAAAACAGCCGAAATCACGAGAACAAACGCCACCGCGATAAGCGCGCCGCCTGCCGCCTCTCCGTTTTCGAGATTGATTCCGCCGTAAACAAAGCAGGCTATCCCGACGATCACGAACGCGATTCCCAGCAAAAGGTTACGCATTCCGTGTTTTTTGCCTTCCAGAATTTTTTCTTCCATTTTTCTCTCCTTGAAATTGTTTTGATATCGTTATGATATCACACAATCCCGCCGTTGTCAAGAGGAAAAACGAAAATTATTTGAAGAAATTAAACGCCGTTATCACGACGCCGAGTACGACGAGAACGATTCCCGTCGCGCGGTTAAGCGTTTTCGGCTGCGCTTTGTTCGCAAAAACCGCGGCTATTCTCGCCCACAAAAGGGTGAACGCTATGCACAGGCACAAAATAAGCATATCCGGCATGCCGCCGAACACGAAGTGCGAAACCGCGCCGGTGAGTGCGGTGAACGTCATGATGAAAACGCTCGTTCCCACGGCGGTTTTCAGTTCGTACCCCATAACGCTCGTTAAAATAAGAAGCATCATCATTCCGCCGCCCGCGCCGACGAAACCACAGATGAATCCTATCAGAACGCCGCAGATAATCGACTGAATAACCCTCTTTTTGGCGGAAACCCGCCCCATGTTTTCCTTTGTCGTCATAACGGGGCGAACGATGAACTTAGCCGAGAGGAATCCGAACCACATTAAGTTTTAACGGCGCAAAATTTGTAAAATCTGCGTTAAACTCACTTATAATACTGCAAGTATGATTGCGTTCGTTTGCCTTGATTTTCCTGAATTTATCGCCGTTAAAATGCAAAGCACCTTAAAGCCGTATTTTTCGATGATTTTTGGCGAAGGCGAACGCAGACGTACTTGCCGTACTTCAAGCGAGAATTTGACAAAAAGCGCGAAAAAGACGGCTTTAAGGCTTGACGGGGTTCGAATTCATCTCGGCTAACCGAGCAAAAACGTCATAAAAACGGAAAAGCCGCCCATCGTAGACGTGGGAACGAGACTTGCGATATAACTCCCCACCATCGTGAAAACAAGCACGCTTATCATCATTATAACGCCGTTTTTTATGTCGAGATTTTTGTTTTTATGATAAGTGTATGCCGAAACCGCGCTCGCAAGCACGTCGGAAGCAAGGGCGATTCCCACCGCCATATAGGGGTCTACGCCCAAAAAAGTAATCAGCATGGGGCTGATGACCGCCGCCGCGCTCATTCCCGCAAACCCCGTGCCGAGCCCCGCGCCCATGCCCGCAAAAAACGTCACCAGAACGGTCAGAAAAATTTTCATTTATTCTCTTCCTCTTCCAAAATCGCATTTAAATTTCCTTTGATTACGTTAAGAGCCGACAAAAACGCTTTCAATTCGTCGTCGCCGAGGTTCGCAAGCATTTTGTCGAGAAATTCGCGCTGAATTTCTCTGCCCCGAGATATAACCGCCCGCGCCTTTTCGGTGTAAATCAATTCGGTTTTCCGCCTGTCGTCTTCCACGGGTTTCCGCTCGAGATAACCCTCCCGAACAAGTTTTTCCACGTTTACAGAAACGAGATTCGCCTTGATGTGGCGTATTTCCACGATTTCGCCCGCGGTTTTATATTTCGGATTGTTGCCGAGAAACATAAGTATATCGAACGCCGTCTGCGGCAGATCGAGTTCCTTGCAGACGGGTTTACACACGACGTTATAAGCCAGCGATATGGTTCTCGCCGTTTCTATATTGAATTGCATTTTATGCTGCTCCGTTTCTGAATCCGCATTGAATTGCATTTTGCGTTGCTCCATTTTTGAATTATTCATTTTTGAAGTATTATAGCGCGTGTCGGCGACATTGTCAACCGATTTTATACGTTTTAAGCCATATTTAAAATAAAAAACACGGATTTTGTTCAAAAAGATTGATATTTTATAAATAATTGATATATTAATTATGCCAAACTAAACGAATCCTTATTTTGCAAGGACTCTTTATATTTTTTACAGGGGCGTATTATAATGAAGTTGAACGTGTAGAATCAGACGCCGATATAGAAAACATAGCCGCTGAAGACGAATGTCCGTATTGCTTCGCAAAAATAAATAAGGGTGACACCGAATGCCATAATTGCGGCCACGAATTAAAATAACCACGTATAACGGCAAGTAAGGAATCACCTAACTTAAATAAAAAATAACGTAAGCAAAACCTTGCCGGTTCGGCTTACGTTGTTTTTTGCGGCGTGCCGTAAGGAACTTAAATCTCTGACAATAAGAAACTTAAATCTCCGACATTTGGTTCCGCAGGCTCTTAAAATCACTCGTTTTTTGCTTTTTGTTCGTTTTCATGTTCCGGCATCACGTGTAAATCGGTTTTTCAAACCCGCTTCACGCATTTTCGGCGATTTTCGTCAACGGCGGATTCGTCGCGGAATCATTCCGCCGCCGGAAAAACTTCGAGTTCGAAAAATCTCGCCTGATAATCTTCCGTGAAATTCACCGTCAGAACGCCGTTTTCAAGCGAGTATTTCAGTTCGTTCGCTTTCGGATAGGCGCAAACCGCTTTTTTGTACTCCTTCCCGACGTTTATCGAAAATTCGCCCGCCTTGCCCAGATTATACACGGATAAGTACGCCTTGTTTTCCGTTTTCAGCCCCGCCGCGACGCGTTCGTCTCCGAAACGGGCGAACCCGCAAGGCAGAAAGGGGAGCGCGTTCTTTTTTGCGGGAGTCAGAGAATCGTAATATTCCACGCCCTCTTTGATAAGCGCGCGCTTGTCGTCGCTTAAAAGGTCGATATGGCTCGCGAGGTGCATTCTGCCGAGGAAGGTGTTGATCATATTCATGATAACCGTCTCGCGGCTCGCGCTTTCGTTCGCCTTTTCATAAGTCGCGGGGACGGACATGAACTGATAGCCGTCCACGGGGTAACTCCACACCGCGCCCTGTTCGGGCAGAACCGCCGCCAAAAAGTTCGCGACGATATAGGGGTATTTTTTATAATCGGTCTGATCGGATGTGGAGATGAGCGAAAAATGCGAGAGCGTGGCGTAGTCCATTCTCATTCCGCCCGAACTGCACGTTTCGAAAATAACGTTCGGGAAGGCCTTATGAATATCGTCTATCCACCCGAAATAAGCCGCCGACTGTTTTTCCAGACCGCCGCCGAAACTCTCGGCAACGCCGTCCGCGCCGACGCCGATATCCTGATTGAAATCGAGTTTTATATAATCCGCGCCGTAATCTTCGACCATTCTGCGGACGGTTCCGAACATATAACCGTAAACTTTCGGGTTGGAATAATCGAGAAAATATCTGCCCATCACGCCGATTTTTTTGCCGTGCCTTTTCAAAAAACAATCGTCGTCGTAAAACCCGAGCATTTCCGCGCATTTCTGCCCTATGATTTCGGGTTCTATCCAAAGCCCCGCTTTCATTCCGAGCGAACGGATATAATCGGTAGTCGCCTTAACTCCGCGCGGAAAACGGGCTTTGCTTTCCTTCCACTGCCCGACGTAAGGATATATCTCGTTCCCCGGTTCTTCGTTATGCCAGCCGCAGTCGATGACGTAATACTTCGCGCCGAGTTCCGCGGCGGATTTCGCGTAAACTTTCGTCCTTTCCTCGTCCGGACTGTCCCAGTCAAGGTGCATATACGCGTTGAAAATGGCGGGAAGATTTTCGTCGGCTTTGTTTTTCCCCGCGATCGTCCTTCTGTAAACCGTCATATCGCCGATGGCGTCGGAAACGGTCGATGCCTTCGTAATTGCCGCGTTAATCGACTTATAGACGGCTTTCGGCTTAAGCGTTTTGAACCATGCGCCGTGTTCCGTCGTTGCGCCGCCGAGCCACAGATAGTAATTTTCTCCGATATCGCTCAGTTCGTAATACCACGAATTGTTGCTCTCGATCTGGAACATAAACACGTTTCCGTCGCCGCATTCGACGATCCCCTGCGGCAAGGCTTCTTTCGTGGACCACGAACCGATATTGGCGAAAGATATCTTTTTTTGCGAAGCGGGAGCGTTCCCCGTGAAACCGCAATCGAAAAACGAACGGCGAAGGGGTTGACACTCGAAATGATGGCTCTGATTGAAAACCGTGAAGTAAGAATTTTTCGCATTTTCGAACGTCCTTTTGCCGACGTTCGGCAGGCAAAAAGCCGAAACGCTTTCCATAACGATATCTTCGTCCGAAATGTTCGCGACCGTGGTGTTTACGCGAAGCGCGGACGTGCCGTCATACGATTTTATCTCGGTAATCGCCTCGATTTTGTCGCTTCTCTGAGTGATAAAAAGCGTATCGCCCTTAATTTCGTGCGAAACATACTTTAAAACCGAGCCTTCGGACGACGGCGAAAGTTTCACGCCCGCGTGCGAGGGCTTGTTCTCTCCCGCGACGTTGATTTCCGCGACGTTACACCTCTCGGCGTTGAAGCCGACGCCGTCCGCAACGTCGATCTTATCGCCGCAAACGACGAATTTCAGCCATTTGAATTTGAATTTTACACTGTTTTCCGTTAAATCCATAAATCTTTTTCCTTAAATTCTTTTCCGTCGAAAACAACCGTTTTCGCTTCGTATTTTCCGAATCCAAACTCCCGCGACGCGTTCCCGCAGGAAATTTTCGCTTTGCGACCGTCCGGATTGTTGTTGAAAAGCCTCAGAACGTATTCGCCCGCCTCGAAATAACAAGCCGAAAGCGAAACCGACTTGTCGTCAAGCGTGAATTTAAGCGGCGTTTCGCTTTTTCCGTGCGGGAAGCAGTTAAGCCCCTCTCTTCTCGTCACGAATTCCTGCGCGACGTTTTCGATTTCCGAAAGTTTGCAGTAACCTATCCTGAAATTGAAAGCGTGCCTGCCCGTTTCGACGAAGGGAATGAATCTGTCTTTTTCAAGCAGCGGCCGATCGCCGATGGGATGCGCACAGTACGCCACGCCGCGAAGAAGGGTTATATACAGATCGTCGCCGTCCATAGAAAAACTATAAACGCAGTCGTTGGCGATATACATCGCGTTTTCGCCGTCGGTCACGCCGACGAACCTCTGCGCGGTTATCTCCTCGTCGTTTTTCGCGAACTCGTCGGAAGCGTAAGGTATCTGTCCGATGAACGCTCCTTTAAGAGCGCACGGGATTTTAAGTTTCAACGCTTTGTCGTTTTCGTTCCACAGCACGTCCGCCGCAACGTCGATATAAGGCGCGCCTTTATATATTTTGTAATCCGTCCTCACGAAACTGCTTTCTTTTTCGAAGAGCGTTTCGACTTCGGTTAAAACGTCGCCGTCCTCGATAACGTTCACGGGGCGCAACCCCTTGAACACGCCTTTTTTGCACGAAGAGAGATCGAACGGAGAAGGGTTCTTGCCGATTTTTTTCATTCCCCAACCCCACGGATCGGGATAATCGTCGAACATAACAGGCTCGAACGCGCCGTTCGCGATAAGTTTATTACCAATCGAAAGTCCGTCTATAAGCCCTTTATCGGCGCATATCCGTAATTTTTTAACACCGTCGGCAAAGTCGACGTCGCCGCCGTGCGGAACGAATTTATTCTTGGGAGTGATTTTAACGGAAATATCGAAACGGCTTATTTCGCCCGCCTTGAGTTCGCCGACGAACGCCGCTCTCTTTCTTCTGTCGTAATTGATGTTTACTTTTTCCTTGATAACCTGCGACCTTATAACGTTCCCGTTTTGCCTGACGGTAACGGTGTACTGCTCCGTATCGGAAACGAGCGAATCGGGCATGAGATATTCCGTTTCGATAACCGCCGTTCTGTCGTACGGCTGAGAATTGAAAAGGAAAATCGGGAATTCGCCCTCGCCCGCCTTCGGACTTTTCGAAACGTAAGCGAAAAAGGCTTCGTCGTATTTCTTTTTCAGAATCGCGAGCGCGCGATCGGCTTCTTCCGCGGACGTCTTTACCGCCTGTTCGCAGGTCGTCCCCGCGAGAAGATCGTGAAACTGAAGTTTCGCAAGAGCCTTGTCCGCGCTTTCGAAAACCTCTTCGTCATATTTTTTTATATACCCGTTAAGATATGCGAGCGAACAGATTTTCTCCGTTTCGAAAAGAGCGGTTTCGAGTTCGATATTCTTTTTCTTTATATCGTTAACCGCCGCGTAGCAACCGATCAAACACGGTTGAAAAGAGCCGTTAAACGACTTATATGGGGTTATTTCGTTAAAGAAGTCCTCTGGGCAGGAGTGGATTATCTCCGCTTTTTCGCCCCCGATTTCGCCTTTCGCAATCATCCCGGCAACGTCTTTAAGGTCCTTTCTCGAGGGATTTCCGCCGTGGTTCCCCACGCCCCACAAAATAAGCCCTTCGTCCTTATCATTAAAAATCCGCGCCTTTCTTTCGATATCGGTTTTTGCCGTGCCGAAGCCCGAGCAGTAAAGAGTCAGATCGTCCACCCTCGCGACTTTAACTTCGCTCCCGTCCTTGCCGATCCACATAAATTCCGTGTCGGGGAGCGCAACCATATCCTTATCGTAACTCATCGGGCGACAACACAGATAACCGTCGTAACCCGTCTTTTTAAGAATCTGAACAAGCCCGACGGAATGCCCGAAACTATCGAAATTAAGGGCGACCGACGGCCGCGCGCCGAATTTTTCGGCAAAGTATTTCCGCCCGAGCATAATCTGCCGCACGAACGCCTCGCCCGAAGGGAGATTGCAGTCCGGCTGAAGATACCAGCCGCCCATGATTTTCCACTTTCCCTGCTTTACGAGCGTTTTTATTCTCCCGAAAAGTTCGGGGTCGTATTCTTCTATAAATTCGTAAAGAAGGGCTTCGTTGTGGCAGAACACGAAGTCGTATTCGTCCAGAAGTTCGGCCGCCTGATAAAAGGTGGCGAGCGCCGTTGCCGCTCCTTCGTTCCAATCCCACATCCACACGGGATCGATATGCGAGTTACACACCAAAAAATATTTTTTCATTCCGTCTCCGATCGACGCGACGAGATTCCCCGACCTGCCGCGCGGTAATTTCACTCTTTATTATACAACTTATAAAAAATAATGCAA
>CAVJNC010000022.1:8800-22059 GCA_963650905.1 Subdoligranulum sp. APC924/74 | reverse complement strand
GTATTCTTCTGGTTTTGTCAGTCATTTTCGCCTCCGCAAAATCCGCAACCGCCGTGATGGGTTTCGCCCTCTTTCGCTTTTAAATAGGCTTTGCCTTCTTCGGTTTTATATAGCGACATACGTTTTACGCACTCGTCGAAATCGACCTTATGCCCGTCGAATTCGGGGCCGTCCACGCAGGCGAATTTCACTTCTCCGCCGACCGTCAATCTGCACGCGCCGCACATTCCCGTTCCGTCGACCATAATCGGGTTCATGCTTACGATTTGTTCTATGCCGAGTTTTTCGGTGAGCGCGGAAACGAATTTCATCATAACGACGGGACCTATCGCCACGCAAATGTCGTAATCGTTGCCGTTTTTCGCAAGTCCGGCAAGTTTGTCGGTGACAAGCCCTTTGAACCCGTAACTGCCGTCGTCCGTACAGACGAAAACGTTTTTTGCGTATTTTTTCATCTCGTCTTCCAGAATAACGAGATTTTTCGTTTTCGCGCCGATTATAACGTCGGGCGAAAAGCCCCTCTCCGCAAGATATTTAACCTGCGGAAAAACGGGAGCCGTACCGACTCCGCCGGCAACGAAAACAATGTTTTTTTCTTTTAATTCGTCGTCGCTTTTACCGATAAGTTCGGACGGATTACCAAGCGGACCGACGATATCTTCCAGACAATCTCCTGCGGAAAGCCCGCTCATTTTCAAAGTCGTCGCGCCGATAATCTGAACGACGAGCCTGACCGTTCCCTTTTCTCTGTCGTAATCGCATACGGTAAGCGGAATACGCTCTCCTTTTTTGTCCGTTCTGACGATGACGAACTGCCCGGGGAGACATTTATCCGCCACCCTCGGCGCGTGAACGTCCGCAATAAAAATGTTATCGCTTATTTTCTTATATTGTTTAATCTCGTACATATTGCTACCGATTTTAAAACTTATTATGAAAATTATAGTTTTTATCGATTGTTTTGTCAATTCATTTTCACCTTATATTTTTTACGCCGTCGCAATGAAATTGCGACGGCGTAAACTTATCAACGTTCTTCTTTAAAATAATTTATACCGAGCGAAGCCGGAGGCTGCGTTTCTTTTTTGCCGATAATGCTTGTAACGATAAGCACAACCAACGCGACGAAATAAGGCAAAAGTTTGACGATTTCCTTTTGCGCGAGCGTGAAAGAAATACCGAAGGCGACATTGCTAAAACTGATGAACGCGTCAAGTAAACCGAATATAAACGAACCGAGAATCGCAAAATCAGGCCGCCAGACGCAGAATATAACGAGCGCGATCGCAAGCCAGCCGAACGATTCTATCGTTCCCGAGTTTTCCCAACTTCCTCCGACGTAATTCATAACGTAAAACAAACCGCCGATTCCGGCAATCGCCGCGCCGATCAGAATCGCTCCGTACTTATACGCGTTTACGTTTACGCCCGCAGCGTCCGCAGTCGCGGGATTTTCGCCTACCGCGCGAAGATTAAGCCCGACTTTCGATTTTTTCAATAGAATAGCGACCGCTACCGCAACGGCTATTCCAATGTAAACCAGAATTCCGTGAGACAGAAATATTTCGCCGAACCAGCCGAGGTCATCGGCAAAAGGCAACGATTTACGGAAAAGTTTGCTTGCCCACGCAAAACGATCCATATTGATTTTGCCCATAAAATAATCGGTGAAACCTTTGCCGAAAGTCGTTAAAGCAAGCCCGACGATGTTTTGATTACATTTGAGAGAAACGGTAAGAAAAGCGTATATCAGACCGCCGAACGCCGCAAAAAACATTGCGAAAAACACCGCCGACAAAATAAGAAGCAGCCATACCGCCGATTCCTGCGTCGGCAACGAGTTCATATAAAGAGCGACGCCGAAACACCCGCCGAACGTACCCATACACATTATCCCGGGGATTCCGAGGTTCAAATGTCCGGATTTTTCGGTAATTATTTCCCCGACGCAACCGTAAAGGAATACAACGCTTATACTTATGGCGGAAACAAGATATTGTACCATTATTTGTTCTCCCCGACGTTTTCAACAACGTCTTTTCCTTTATTTTTTGCGGACTTACCTTTTTTCGAGCCGGTTTTCACGGTTTTTCCGGAAAAATTAATCTTGTAATTAACAAAGAACTGGACGGCTATGACGAAAAAGTAAATAAATCCCAGCACGATGTTCGTCGTTGCGCTGTTCGTCAGACCGAATTGCATTCTGACCGTCGACATGCCTTTATCGACGAACGTTATAAACATCGCCGCCACGATCATGGTAACGGGGTTGAGGTTTGCGAGCCATGCGACCATTATAGCCGTGAAGCCCATGTTATTTGCCGAACTTTCGGTTATCGTCTTATTTATAGCGCCAACTATCAGAAGCCCGATTATACCGCAGATCGCTCCGGAAAGAGCCATGGTTCTCATTATTATTTTCTTCACGTTGAGACCGATATATTTTGCGGTTTTTTCGCTCTCGCCTACGACCGAAACTTCATAACCGTGCTTACTGAATTTAAAATAAATTATCATAAACACCGTGATAACCGCAACGACTATTATCGTGAGCAGATACTCGTTACCCCAAACGGGCAGATTCCCCTGTTTAACGGGTAAGATCGTGTTTGAACCCGAATCCGAATACTTCGTAATGAAATAATTGACGATGCCTATGGCTATATAATTCATCATAAGCGTGAAAAGCGACTCGTTCGTTTTGAAGAACGCCTTAAAAACCGCCGGAATCAACGCCCATATAATGCCGGCGGCGATACTTGCGATTATCATTATCAAGTTCACAACGCCGTCCGGCATTTTACCGCCGAGGAATTTCATGCACACGATCGTGGCAAGCGCGCCCATAAGGACCTGTCCGTTACCGCCGAGATTCCAGAATTTCATTTTGAATGCAGGCAGCAGAGCCATTGAAACGCCGAGCAAAAGAGCAAGGTCTCTCAAGGCCCTCCAGAAGCGGTTTTCCGTTTTGAAAACGCCGTCGAAAAGGTATTTAAAGAATAACACGGGGTTGTTTCCCGATACTATTCCGCAGAACAACGCTCCGATGATAAGACTTATGACGACGGCGGCAAGGGTGAAGAGAATCGATTTATATTTCGGCAATTCGTGCCGTTTGCTTATGTGGAATAAAGGTTCTCCGGATGTTCTGTTGTTAATCATTTCCTCTCTCCTTTGCTTCCATAGCGGCTTTTTCTGCGTCTTCCCATTCGTCCTCGGTGAGATTGCTGTCTTTTGCTATTCCGTAATTTTTATTTTTATTTATCTCGGTAAGGTCTATCGAACCCGTCATCATAAGCCCGAGTTGTTCCTTCGTTACCTTATTTGCGTGAACTATACCCATGTTTTTGCCGTGACAAAGAACCATTATTTTATCGCACAACGCAAGCATTACGTCGAGATCTTCGCCTACGAATAAAATTCCCGTTCCCTTTACTTTCTGCTCGTTGAGAATATCGTAAATCGCATACGCCGAATTGACGTCGAGTCCCCTGACGGGATATGCCGTTACGATTACGTTCGGCGAAGATTCGATTTCTCTTCCGACAAGAACTTTCTGAACGTTGCCGCCCGAGAGCCTTCTTACGGGCGTTTCGCTCGACGGAGTTACTATTCCGAGCCTTTTAATAAGATCGACGGAACGTTTGCGCGCGTCTTTTCTGTCGACGAACGGACAAGGCAATTTATTGATAACCTTTACCGCTCCGTTTGCCGTGCCTTTAAAAAAACGAATAATTTTTCCGTCTTTATCCGTTATCTCGCGGGTTTTAAGCGAAAACTTGCCTTTATCGTAAGTTTTGAGCATCATATTATCCGTAATAGAGAAAGACGGGCAAAGCCCCATTCCGAGCCTGTCCTCCGGAATAAAACTCATCGAAATGCCTTTTTCGATAATGTTTTTGGGATGAAGCCCTATAATATTTTCGCCTTTATGGGTGATGACGCCGTTTGAAACGTGCCTTAAACCGGCAATCGCTTCGCAAAGTTCTTTCTGTCCGCAACCGGTTATGCCCGCAACGCCGAGGATTTCGCCGCTTCGGATATAAAAACTTACGTTCTTTATCGCAGGCGTTCCGTCGTCCGACTTAACTTCGAGATTGCGGATTTCCAGAAGCGGCTGTTTGACTTCGGTTTTCGGCCGTTCGATTTTAAGTTCGACTTTTTTTCCGACCATCATCTCCGTCAATATGTTCTGATCGGCGTTTTTTGTTTCTATCGCCCCGATGTATTCGCCCTTGCGAAGAATGACGACGCGATCGGAAATTGCAAGAACTTCGGCAAGTTTATGCGTGATGATGATAATCGATTTTCCGTCCGAACGCATATTTCTTATAACGCCGAAAAGTTTCTCGGTTTCCTGCGGAGTCAAAACCGCCGTAGGTTCGTCGAGAATTAGAATATCCGCGCCGCGATATAAAACCTTCACTATCTCGAGCGTCTGTTTTTCGGAAACGGACATATCGTAAATTTTCTTGTTCAAATCTATTTCAAAACCGTAACGACTGCAGATTGCCTGCACGTCTTCACGGACTTTTTTCTCGTTGAATTTTTTGCTCTTGTCAAGCCCCAGCATCACGTTTTGCAACGCGGTGAAAATATCCACGAGTTTAAAATGCTGGTGGACCATTCCTATATGCAGATCGTGCGCGTCCTTCGGCGTTTTGATCGCAACGTGCTTTCCGCCGACGTATATTCTGCCTTCGTCGGGATAATATATCCCCGCAAGCATATTCATAAGCGTCGTTTTTCCGCTTCCGTTTTCGCCGAGCAAAGCGAGAACCTCTCCTTTATAAAGTTCGAAACTTACGCCCTTGTTTGCCACAACCTTTCCGAAAAAGGTCTTCCCGATATTTTCAAACCTGACGGCGACGTCTTTGTTCTTTTCTTTTATTATTTCTTCGTTCATTATAATTTTTTTAATAAAATAATATAACCAAGGGGCAAATTTGCCCCTTGGATATACAAATTGCGAGATTTATATATAAAATCTGCAGTTTTAAAGTTCTGTAATTCCGTCGATATCGATATCGAAGTAAGGAGCGGAACGGTTGGTTTTCGTGTTGGACTCATCGAAATAAGTAATACCGTCTACAGTCTTTATAACTTCTATTCCGTTCTGTTTAACGGAAACAAGTCTTCCGTTTTCATCCTTCTTTACGCTTGTAAGCGCAGGAAAATAAGTTGCGGTGGTAACGTCATCATACTCGCTATCCTTGATGGTGAATTTGCTCGTATCGAAAACTCTGAGTTCTCCGCTCCTGAGTTTTGCGGCAATTTCATTAAGTTTGGCTTCGGTTCCGGCTGCAGGCGCAATCTTACCAAGTTCGGCAAGGCAGACAGATCCGTTGTAAAGCGTGTCGCCGAGCCCTCCGACCCAGTCTTTATCGATTGTTTTGCCCGTTTTTACGCATTCGATGATATATTCGAAATAAGGCTGCCAGTTGATTTTGGAAGAAACGATATAAGTATTTGGGCATTTCGATTCAGTGCTGCCGTTATAGGAAACGTTGGGAATCTCTTTTTGTTCGCATGCGGTGGGCGCGCCCCATGAATCCGCATGCTGAGAAATAAGCACGCAACCGTCTTTGATAAGAGCAAGCGCGGCGTTACTTTCCATGGTTTCAGCATACCAACTGTTGGTAAACGTAACTTTCATATTTACGGTTATTCCGCTGAGACTTTCGTTTACCGCTTCGCGGACGCCGAGAAGCCATGCGGTGTAACCGGATTTAACCTCGGCATAAGGATAAGCGCCTACGTATCCGACGGTTATAACGCCGACTTTTGCAATAGTTTTGTCTTTGCCGTACATATCAACAAGTTTAAGACCTGCGGCATAACCGGCAAGATATCTTCCTTCGTAAATGGAAGCGAAAGCATTATGGAAATTATTAAGCGTGGTATCGGTCTGCATGCTCGTACCGGTTGCGTGAGCGAACTGAACGTCGGGATATTTTGCGGCTGCGGCTCTTAAGTACGGTTCATGACCGAACGAATCGGCGAATATAAGTTTACAACCCTCGTCGGCAAGATCTTCCGCGGTCGACTGACAAATTTCCTTTTCTTCGATACCCGTCTGAATAACCGGCTCTACATCTTTTGCAACGCAGGCCGCATTGAACGCGTCGATAAAATTCTTGTCGTAAGTCGAGTTGCTGTCATGCAAAGCAATAAGACCAACTTTAATCTTTTCGCCGGTTGAATCGTCGCTGCCGGTCGAAGCGGTTTCGCCACAGGAAACACAGGCAACAATTGCAAGCATGAGAGCCATAACGATTGTCAAGAGTTTTTTCATTTACATTATCTCCTTTTTTTTCGCATTTGAATGCGATTTTTTGCAAATTTAAAACAAATAAAAAATCCCAAAGACATATCGCCGTATTATCTTCGGAATTTAACCGAGTCGTCGGTCATCTCGTCGATTAAAGCGAGAGATTCCACTCTGACTCCTTTGTTTCTTAATCTGTCCCCCGCGCCCTGAAAACCTTTTTCTATCGCTATCGCGCAGCCTGCAAGTTCTGCCCCCGCCTGCCCGACGATATCCATAAGCCCTTCGAGCGCTTTTCCGTTCGCAAGGAAATCGTCGACAATAAGCACTTTATCGCCCGAACCCAGAACTTCCTTGCTCACTATAACGTTATAAGTTCTTTTATGCGTGAAACTTTCGATTTCGGTCGAATACACGTCGCCGCGGATATTCTTCGTTTCGCCTTTCTTTGCAAAAACAACGGGAACGCCCATTTTATAGCCCGCAAAAACGGCTATTGCGATACCCGACGACTCGACCGTGAGAATTTTATTGACTCCGTCGCCTTCATACAGACGCGCGATTTCTTCGCCCATCCGCATCAGAAGCGCGGTATCCAACTGATGATTGAGGAACGTGCCGACCTTGACGATATTCCCCGGATAAATCTTCCCTTCTTTTTCGATTCTTTCCTCTAAAATCTTCATGGCATTCCTCTGCGGTAATTAAAAATTAAAAACAAAAAAACAGGCTTTTGAAAAAACCTGTCTGCCAACGATAAACCCTTCGCCGGGAAAAAATCAACGACGAAAAATATTCCCAATAGTCGCGACTTTTTCGGCGCGCGGTAGAAACAACTGAACCTTCATTTTCAAATCTATATTGGCAACGGATATTTAATTTTTATATCTGCATTATAACTTACGCTAATGAGTTTGTCAAACGTTTTTATCGGCTTTTCGCAAAATAATTTTTTTATTTATCCGCGCGTTTTACATTAATATAATAAGCGCGCGAATCGCAATTTACCGCTTCAAAAAATTGACATTCCGCCTCGAAAAGTGGTAACATGTTTCTATGATTGCGATTATTGCGGAAAAGCCGAGTCTGGCACGGAACATCGTTTCGGGCATAGGCGAAATGAAGAAGAAAAACGGATATTACGAAAACTCCGATTACATAGTCACCTGGGCGTTCGGTCACCTGTTTTCGCTTTGCGACGTGGAAGATTACGGCGGTTCTTCCGCCACGAAAAAATGGACGCTCGACAATCTGCCCTGTTTTCCAGACAAGTTCCGTTTCAACCTGAAAAAGGACGCCGACGGAAAAACGGACGAAGGCGTTAAAAAACAGTTCGAAACGATCAGATATCTGCTCAACAGAAACGACGTGGACAAAATCGTGAACGCGGGCGACTCGGACAGAGAGGGCGAAATAATCGTGCGGCTCTGCGTTTCGAACGCTCTCGATAAAAGCAAGCCGTTTTACAGATTATGGCTGCCCGACCAGACGCCGCAGACCGTCGCGAAGGCTCTTTCGGAAATGAAAGACGAAAAGGAATACGAAAACCTCGCCAACGAAGGCTTTTCGAGAACTTATATCGACTGGCTTTACGGCGTCAATCTCACGAGATACGCAAGCATAAAATCGGGAACGCTGCTCCGCGTTGGGCGAGTCATCGTGCCGATCGTTAAAGCGATTTACGACAGAGACTGCGAAATCGAAAATTTTAAACCCGAAACTTATTACGCTCTCGTTTCGCGGGCGAAAACCAACGGCGAAGTCATAGAACTCGTTTCCAAATATAAATTTTCGGACAAAGAAAAAGCGGAAAAATGCTGCGGCAGGATGAACGTTCTCGACGCGATAGTCACCGATAAAAAATCGAAAAAAGAAATACTATTCCCCGGGAAACTCTATTCGCTCACCAAGTTGCAGAATTTTCTCGGCAAAAAATACAAAATGCCGATGGAAAAAAGCCTTTCGATCGTCCAGAAACTTTACGAAAACGGTTACGTGAGTTATCCGAGAACGAACTCCGAATATCTCGCCACGAACGAAAAAGATAAAGTCAAACAAATCATTTCGGGCGTTAAAAAACTCGGATATCCAATCGTTTTCAAAGACAAGAAAACCATTTTCGACGATTCGAAAATCGAATCGCACTCCGCGCTCACGCCGACCTATAAAATCCCCGCAAAAACGGCGTTAAACGAAGAGGAATTCCTCGTCTATTCCGCGATTTTAAGAAGATTCGTCGCGATTTTCTGCGAAGAAGAATGTTATGCGGAAAAATCCGAACTGACGATTTCGCTCGGAGGAAAAGAAGATTACTCCATAAAAGGTTCGATGATTCTTACCGAGGGCTGGACCAAATTCGACGGCGGAGAAAGAAAGGACAAAATTCTGCCGAAACTCGAAAAAGGCGACAAAGTCAACATAGATTTTCATCCCGAGGAAAAACAAACTCAACCGCCGAAACACTACACCATAGAAACGCTGAACAATTACCTGAAAAATCCGTTCAGAGACGAAAAATCGTCCGACGAAAGCGACGACGAAGATTATAAGGCGATTTTCAAAGGCTTGGAACTCGGAACGGAAGCGACGAGAACGGGGATTATCGACAACGCGAAAAAGAGCGGATACATATCCCTTAAAAAAGACGTTTATTATATCGAAAACGGCGGCAGATTTCTCATCGAACAACTCGTGGATATGAATATCTCGATGGACAAATACAAAACGAGCCAGTTGGGTCAGGCTCTGAAAAAAGTCTATCACGGAGAACTGACCGTTGACGAGAGCGTTAAAATCGCGGAAAACGAAATAAAAGAAGTTTTCGATAACGACCGCGACTCCGGCTCGGGATTTTTCGGCGACGCGATAGGCGTTTGCCCGAAATGCGGAAAGAAAGTCACGCGCGGCAGATTCGCTTACGTCTGCGAAGGCGAGGAAAGAAAGAACAATAACGACAGAAAAAACAATAACGATAAGAAAAACGCCGGAAAAATTTCGGGCGGGTGCGACTTCAGAATCAATCTGCGTATTCTCGGTTGCCCGATTTCAAAAGAACAAGCGACTAAAATTCTCGCCGAGGGAAGAACGGATAAACTCGATTTCGTCTCGAAATCGGGAAAGAAATTTTCGGCGAGACTTAAACTCGACAACGATAAGAAAATAGTTTTCGACTTCACGTAAAACCTTCCAAAAACGCCGATGACAAAAGGAAATTTTGTCATCGGCGTATATTTTTGAAGTTATAAAGACGCTTTGAATTTTTCAATCTCTTTATCGTGATTCGTTTCGTATTCTTTAATCGTGTCGCCGTCGTCAAAAATCATATCGTCATACTTATCGGTCTGTTGATCGAACTTTATATTACCTTTGGAATCTATCGTGAGAACGATCGTGCCTTGCAAATCCGTTCTGTAAATTCTGCTTCCGCAAGTTATGAGTTTATCGAGCGTACTCTTTAACGGATGACTGTAACTATTGGATAAGCCGCACGAAATGACGGAATACTCGGGTTGGACGACAGATAAAAATTCGGACGAAGTGGACGTATCGCTGCCGTGATGAGCGACTTTCAGCACGTCGCAATCGACCGTTTCGGGTTTGCTTGAAAACGCTCTTATAAAACTTTGCTCCGCGCCTTTACTGCCCGTTCCGTATTCTATATCTCCGGTGAACAGAATCTTTCTGTTTGCATATTCGAGCATTATTACCGCAGAAAAATCGTTCGAGTCCGAAAAATACTTGTAATCGTTAAGATCGTCCGCATAAGGCATAACGAAATCCACCGTATATTCGTAAGTCGCCCCGTCTTTATCCGTAAATCCGTTCGAAAAATCGGAATTATCCTTAAAAAATTCCCAGTATGTCCGCTCGTTGTTCACGCTCGTTATGTAATTGTAATAAATATCGCTCGAATTCTTTATTTTTATGCCTTTATTCAAATCGTATGACAAAGCGGAAGCGGATTTGTTTTCGGAATACACATACGGGCGATATGAGTTCAATACGTCATATTGCTCATAAACATACGGCATAAGCCCGATATGGTCGCTGTCCGGATGAGTCGCCACGCAATAATCGATCGTGACTTTGTTCCCGTTTTCGTCGCGAAGATATTTATCGATTTTTGCCTTGCCGTCCGTTCTTTTATCTCCTGTGTCGATAAGCATATTCCTGCCGTCGGGGAGTTCGACGAAAATGCAATCGCCCTGCCCGATGTCGATGAAATAAACTTTGAGGTCTCTTACGCTATCGACTTCGGAATAATCGCCGGAACCCGATTTATCTTTTTCGAGAAATCCGAAATCGAACTTATACCCGTTGGAAACGTAAAACACCGCGAGAACGATCGCGGCCGTCACGATAATAACGACCGCATACGCAACGAGTTTCCGAAGTTCGTTTTCCTTCTTGTTTTTTCTTTTCGCCATGTTATAACACCTTTATTACCGCCGCTTTGAGATATAAACTCTCGTCGTAACCGATAAACGTGGAATGATCCTTACCCTGCATTCTTATCTCGACGAGTTTTGCTCTCACTCCGCTTTCGATAACGCTCTCCTTTATCATCTGCAAAAACAGATTGAGCGTTAAGTGCTGCGAGCAACTGCACGTGACGAGATAACCCCCTTTTTCGACCAGTTTCAAGCCGTTGATATTGACGTCTTTATAGCCTTTGTAACCCTCTTTAACCGTATCGGCGGACTTCGTGAAAGCAGGGGGATCGAGGACGACCACGCCGAATCTGCGTTTGTCCTTTCTGAATTCTCTGAGTTTTTCGAATACGTCCGCGATTTCGGTTCCGATGTCCAGTCCGTTCAACGCGGCGTTTTCTCTGACGAGATCGATCGCCTTTTCGCTTATGTCCACGGCGGTAACTTCCGTCGCGCCATATTTTTTCGCGCAGAGCGAGAACCCGCCCTCGTTGCAGAAACAATCGAGAACCGTTTTGCCCTTAACGTAATATTTAAGGTTGTCGCGGTTTTCTTTCTGATCGAGAAAATAGCCCGTTTTCTGTCCGTTTTCAAGGTCTACGACCATTTTCAAACCGTTTTCGACAATCGTTACGCGAGGCTCGAACTTGCCGTAAATAACGCCTTTTCTCTGCTCCAATCCTTCTTTTTCGCGCACGGAAACGTCGCTGCGTTCATAAATTCCTTTCGGATTGAAAATTTCGACGAGAAGTCTGATTATCGTTTCTCTGACGACTTCCGTTCCGAGCGAAAGGAACTGCACGGACAGATAATCGCCGTATTTATCGACGATAAGCCCCGGCAACAGATCGGACTCGGCAAAAACCGCTCTGTAATTGTCGTCGTAGCCGAGTTCTTTTCTGTATTCTACCGCCGCGAGAATACGCTTCCGATAAAAATCCTCGTCGATTTCTTCCTGTTTCAGAGTAAGCATTCTGACGATGATTTTCGAGTGATGATTTATCGTTCCGAGCCCGACGAAACGCCCGTCGAAGCCGCGTACTTCGGCAACAGAACCCTGCTTATCTTTGCCGTCGATTTTATAAACTTCGTTGGCAAAGATCCACGGATAACCGTTCAGAACTCTTTTTTCTTCGTTTTTCTTTAAATATACGCAATACATTTTACTTAAATAACTTTGCAAGCCCGCCCTGCGCGGTTTCCCTGTATTTCTTTCCCAGATCGATTCCCGTTTCGTACATGGTTTTAACGGCGTCGTCGAAAGTGATTTTCCTGCTGCCCGTTATGAAAAGCGGAAGCGTTACCTCGTTGAGAGCCCTGAGCGCGGCAACCGCGTTGCGCTCGATGCAGGGAATCTGAACGAGTCCGCAGATAGGATCGCACGTAAGCCCGAGATGATGCTCTATCGAAATTTCGGCGGCATATTCTATCTGATCGATATTCATTCCGTAAAGTTCGGCGACTGCCGCCGAAGCCATGGCGCACGCGACGCCTATTTCCGCCTGACAACCGCATTCCGCTCCGCTTATTGAGGCGTTCGTTTTCACGACGTCGCCTATAATTCCGGCAACCGCCAGAGCCTTTAAAATTTCCCGCTCCGGAACTTCGTTCGCCTGCTCGAGATAAAATAAAACCGCGGGCAGGACTCCGCACGATCCGCACGTTGGCGCGGTGACGACCTGTCCGCCCGAAGCGTTGTTCTCCGAACATGCGTAAGCGTAAGCGCAGACCATTCTGTTCTGCCTTGCCGCGGGCGATTCGTTCAAAGCGTACTGCCCGTAAAGCGTTTTTGCCTTACGCTCGGTTTTGAGAACGCCGGGCAACACTCCGCTCGCAGAAAGACCTTGTTTTATGCAATCTTTCATCGCAAGCCATATTTCTTTTAAATAATCGAATATATCCGGCTCGTCGAAAACTTCGACGTATTGCCAGAGTTTGAGATTGTTCTCTTCGCAGAACGTTTTTATCTCGCAGAAGGAAGAATGAGGATAAACGTCCTTTTCCTCTACGGCGACTCCGTCGTCGGACACGATAGCCCCTCCGCCGACGCTGTAATACGTTCTTTCCGCTATCTGCCAGCCGTTTTTAAAGACAAAAAACGTAAGTTTGTTCGGGTGGCGGAAATTGCCGTCCGTTTCGCCGAATATGACTTCCGTCCGCTCTTTTCCGAGCGTTTCTTCAATCACCTTGTCCGTGAGATGCCCTTTGCCGGTTGCGGAAAGCGAGCCGTAAAGAACCACGCGGAAACTATCGGCGTCAGGAAAATCGGATAAAATTATTTTGCAGGCTTTTTCGGGGCCCATCGTGTGCGAACTCGAAGGACCTCTGCCGATTTTATAGAGCGTTCTCAACGACTTCATATAACGCCTTTTTCGATGAGTTTTTGTTCGAGAATATCCGCGCAATAGCGGCAAAGTTCCGCGCACGGTCTTTTGGCTTTATATTCCGCACTTCTTACCGACGGATCTTCGGCAGAAAGTTTTGCCGTTGCGCCGAGAAGTTCGCGGCATACGATCGAGCCGTTGTCTTTTTTGAATCGTTCGCCAAGTTCCCTTACGACG
>CAVJNC010000022.1:0-8790 GCA_963650905.1 Subdoligranulum sp. APC924/74 | reverse complement strand
CTTATTAACGCATAATGTTCGGCTTTCGATACTCCGTTTTTACCGTCGAAACCGCATAAAAGGCCTAAAACGGCGCACGTTCCGGAAAACGCTCCGCACACTTCGCGCATTCTTCCGAATCCCCCTCCGAACGACGACATGATTTTAACCATATCGTCCGCCTTATCGGGAAACAGATCGGAAAAGGCAAGCGCAACCGCCTGCGAACAATTATAGCCCTCGTTGAAAAACTCGTAGGCTTTATCGCCTCTGCTCATAATACACCTTATTCGTTGACTTTGTTTATTTGTTGTGTTATAATAATTTTATGGATAAAATCGTTTTTAACGACCGTCTCGCCATCAAAACTCTGACGGACGGCGTGATAAAAGAATACAGTTCCGATTTCCATTCGAATTACGTCGACTCGGCGATAAAAGCCGCGAAGAGCGTCGAGTGGAAAACCAAAGGCATGGGCGCGAGATTTATGCGCGAAGGGGCCGAAGAAGAGGCTTATGCCGATTCGAACGCGATTTCGTATTTCAACTCGATCGATTTTTTCGGCTCTCCGGACAAAATCGTTTACTCTATTACAGTGAACGACCTTTCAGGAATAATGACGAAGGATCTGACCGCCGAAAAAGACAGCGAAGGACACCTTATTCACTCGCGCGAAAACGTGTTTTGCGGCGCTTGCCCGAACAAGGCGAACGATAAATTCGTGACCTGCATAAAGACGGGGTACGAAAACGCGCATCTTGCGGTTTACGACGTTAAAACCGACGATTATATGACCGTTACCGACGGCGACAGTTGCGATTTCGACGCGACTTTTTCCCGCTCGGACGACTCGCTCGTTTACTTTGCGAGCAAAGGCGTGGGCAGAAACGCCGACGGCGAGTTCGTCAAGTTCTCGCGTTCGTCCGTTTATACATACGACCTTTTCACCGGAGACATCGACGAAATCCTTTCCGATCCGACCAAATCGCTGATAAAACCGAAAGACGACGGAAAAGGAAATTTATTCTATATAATCCGCCCCGAAAAAGAACGTAAGACCGGTTTTTTCAGGCTTCTGCTCGACATTATTCTTATCCCGTGGAAACTTCTCAAAGCGTTTTATTATTTCGCCGAAACGTTCACGATGATGTTCACCGGAAAGGGCTTTACCGAAAAATCGGCAAACCCCGCGAAAACGATGAAAAAATCTCAGGGAATGATCGTCATAGACGACAACCTGATAAACGCCGAAGAGGAATACCGGAAAAATCTTCGCCACAAGGACAACTTCGCGGGAATCGCGCCGTGGTCGTGGCAACTCGTAAGAAAATCCGGAAGCGGCGAAGTTACCGCTCTGAAAAACGGAATCATCGATTATTGCATTCTTTCCGACGGACGGATTGCCTGCACGAACGGCAAACATATTTTCGTCGTCGACGAAAACGGCAAATCGGAAAAGATTGCCGACGCAGACCTCTGCGCCAAAATTTCGTCTTATCCCGATTTATAACTTTTATCCCGATCAATAATTTTAGTTCGCCTTTCCCGAAAACAAGCGGGAAAGGCGATTGTTTTTATTGAGCGGATTCCTTCGCGGTGGCGACGGCTTCCTTTATTTTCGCCTCGATTTCATCGGCAACGGCGGGATTGTTTGCGAGATATTCTTTCGCCTTGTCTCTTCCCTGAGCGATTTTTTCGCCGTTATAGGAGAACCACGAACCGCTTTTTTCGAGAATACCCTTCTCCACGCCGAGATCGACGATACAACCCGTCTGCGAAATTCCCTCGCCGTAAATTATATCGAATTCGGCGGTTTTGAACGGCGGAGCGAGTTTGTTCTTAACGATTTTCGCTTTGGTTCTGTTTCCGAACATACCGTCGCTGTCTTTGAGCGCGTCGGATTTTCTCACGTCGATTCTCACGGAAGCATAGAACTTAAGAGCCTTGCCGCCGGGGGTGACTTCGGGATTGCCGAACATAACGCCTACTTTTTCTCTCAACTGATTGATAAAGATAACGCATGTTTTGGACTTATTCGTGATGCCCGTGAGTTTGCGCAGAGCCTGCGACATAAGCCTCGCCTGCAAACCGACGTGACTGTCGCCCATATCGCCTTCGATTTCCGCCTTGGGCGTTAAAGCCGCAACGGAGTCCACGACGACGACGTCAACCGCGCCGCTTCTCACGAGACTTTCGGTTATATCGAGAGCCTGTTCGCCCGTGTCCGGCTGAGAAACGTATAAATTATCGAGGTCGACGCCGAGTTTTGCGGCGTAAACGGGATCGAGCGCGTGTTCCGCGTCAATGAACGCGGCGACTCCGCCGCTCTTCTGAGTCTGAGCGATGACGTGGAGCGCGACCGTGGTTTTACCCGAAGATTCCGGTCCGAAAATCTCGATGATTCTTCCGCGCGGAACGCCGCCGATTCCGAGAGCGAGGTCGAGAGTGAGGCAACCCGTGGGAATAACGTCTATCGTTTTATCCGCCGAACCCTGACCGAGTTTCATTATCGCTCCTTTTCCGTACTGCTTCTCGATTTCCTTTAATACGAGATCGAGAGCCTTTTGTTTTTCTTCCAACATATTTTCTCCTGTTGAGGGACTTTTAACCCCCGTTAAAATTAAATATTTTTTACGCCTTTAATTGCCAGAAACAAAGCCGTCTGAACGCCTTTTTCGGTGATTTCTTCTCTGTTTCCGTCAAATTTATACTTGTAAACGGTTACGCCCTGAGCCGAGCCGACCGCTATATAACACAGTCCGACAGGAAAGCCCGAGTCGTCCGACAGAGGGCCGGCAAGCCCCGTCGTGGCGACGACGAGATCGCTTTCGCCCGCCTTAAGAAGTCCTTCCGCCATCTCCCCCGCTACCTGCGACGAAACCGGCTTGTTTTTCTTAAGCGATTCAATCGATACGCCGAGCCTTTTCGCTTTGGAATCTTCGCTGTAAGCGACTATTCCCTCGTAAAAAACCTTGCTCGCGCCCGAAACGGAAACTATTCGCGAAGCGAGATTGCCGCCCGTGAATGATTCCGCGACGGAAATTCTGAATTTGCCCATTTTGAGAAT
Organism: Subdoligranulum sp. APC924/74; assembly: GCA_963650905.1. Taxonomy (GTDB): domain Bacteria; phylum Bacillota; class Clostridia; order Christensenellales; family Borkfalkiaceae; genus UBA10281. Next base: position 5,744 of record CAVJNC010000022.1, on the reverse strand, counting down.
ATCGACGAGGACGGCTTGCAATGCGGCGTCGTACTCGGCATAAATATTCTCCGCAAAACGCCTAGTGAAGAGTCCGACGGCTTTTGAAAGCGACGCGTCGTCCGCGCAGTCGAAAGATATCGTTTCGTCGAGCAGATTCTTTCCGAAAGTTATTTCCGCGCCAGCCACCGCCGATTTTATTGCGGCTATTTCGGTCTCTATTGCCGCGTCGGGAATCCCGAACGCTTTAAAAACGGCAGTCCGACGCGTTTTTTCGGTTTCTTCCATCAACCTTTAAAAACCTCTTTGTTCCTGATGAGATACGAAGTTCCGGAATAAACGGTGAGAAGCACCGAAATTCCGAAACACGCAAGCCCGACGTAATCGAAAATTATTCCGACCGACGGGGCGAAATTGAGCAAATCGCCCGCAAGAAGCAGAATTATTATCGTCACGTCCGTGAAAAACGTTTTAACCTTGCCCGTCATTTCGGCGGCGAGGACAACGCCCTTTTTCGCCGCCATCATTCTCAGCGACGAAACGACCATTTCGCGCGCCATGATTATAGACACGCCCACTCCGCCGTAAATTATGCCGCCGAAGCCTATTCGGGCGAATACGTTCGTTTCGTAAGGATCGGCGACAAGAACGATAAGCCCCGACAAAACGAGAACTTTATCCGCGATGGGATCGAGAAACTTCCCGAGGTCGGTTATCATATCGTATTTTCTCGCGATATAGCCGTCGAAAAAATCGGTTATCGAAGCGACGGCGAAAATTCCGAGGGCAACGAAATAATGTCCCTGAAAGAAACCGAGATAAAACGCCGCGATAAAAAACGGTATCAGAATCAATCTCGTTAAAGTAAGTTTGTTCGGCAGATTCATTTTATACCTCCGTAGCCTCACCGTAAAGATCGTAAGCGTCCGCTTTTTTTATCTTCACGTCGTAATATTCGCCCTGTTGTATTTCTCCGTCGTATGTAAAGTACACTTTTCCGTCGATTTCGGGTGCGGAAAAGTACGCTCTCCCGAAAAACGACTGTTTATCGTAATCGACGCCGTCGCAGATGACTCTGATCTGTTTTCCGACAAGGCTCTCGTTTCTTTCTTTCGAAACTTTTTTCTGCGCGGCGTAAAGTTTTTCGACTCGGCTTTGTTTCACCTTTTCGTCGATCTGATCGGGCAAACGGTAAGCCGCCGTACCCTCTTCCCTCGAATAGACGAAAAAACCGGCGTTCGTTAGTTTTGCCTCTTTTATGAATTTTAGCAGATTTCCGAACCGCTCTTCCGTTTCGCCCGGGAAACCAGCGATAAACGTGGAGCGAATCGCGATGTCCGGAATTTCTTCTCTTAACTTCGCAATCAACCCGAGATAGCCCTCTCCCGTTCCTTTTCTGTTCATTCTTTTAAGAATCACGGGGTCGGCGTGCTGAAGCGGTATATCGAGATATTTGACGATTTTATCGTTGTTTTTTATCTCGGAGATGAGTTCGTCCGTCAACTTATCGGGATAGCAATACAGAATTCTTATCGAACCGACATTGTCGAGCGCGGAAAGTTTCCGAAGGAGTTCCGCGAACTTGTTCTCGCCGTAAATATCCTCGCCGTACCGCGTGACGTCCTGAGCGACGAGAATAAGTTCTTTCACGTCGCCGAGGCTCCGCGCTTCCGAGATGAGATCTTCTTCTTTTTCCGAACGGTATTTACCCCTTATCGAAGGGATAAGACAATAAGTACAATGATTGTCGCAACCGTCGGCGATTTTAAGATAAGCGTAATGAAGCGGTGTCGTGACAACCCTTTTCTTCTCTTTGAATTCTTTGGCTTTGCCGACGAAATTCACGCGTTCGCCCTTGTAAGCGAGTTCGATCGCCTCGGGAAGAAATTCGTAATCGCCCGTTCCCAAAAACACGTCCACTTCTTTGAATTCGTCGAACATTTCGGAAACGAATTTCTGCGGCATGCAACCCGTGAGAACGATTTTTTCGAGTTTGCCCGTTTTGCGAAGTTCGTTCACGTCAAACACCGTTTCAATCGCCTCTTTTCTCGAACTTTCGAGAAAGGCGCACGAATTGACGATTATTATCTGCGCTTCTTCCTGATCCTGAGTGATTTTATCCGAACCGAGAATCGCGAGCATCTTTTCGGTGTCCACTCTGTTTTTATCGCAACCGAGAGAAATAACCCCGATCGTTTTTTCTTTAAGCAATTTATTAAACGTCATAATCTCCGTATAATTCGTCGAACTCTTCGGGAGAAAGCGTGACTTGTTTCTGCTTTCCGCCCTGACTGTTCAACACGTAACCTTTCGATACCATCCAATCGTAAATTTTCGCCGCTTTGGGGAAGCCGCACGATTTGAGTCTTCTTTGTATGAGCGAGATGGATATCGTTCCCGTTTCGACGGCGATTTTCAACGCCTCGATATAATAATCGGGAACTTTTTCGTCGCCGCCCGTAACGCTTTCGATCTGCGGATTCGCTTCGTTGTCGATCTCTTTCATCGCCGCCTCGTTGAAATAACATTCGTTGTTATCCCTGATATAATTGACGACGGCTTTGATTTCGTCCATATCGATATACGCGCCCTGCGCTCTTTCCATATTGCTCATGTAACTCATTCTGTAAAGAAGATCGCCGTTGCCGAGCAATTTTTCCGCGCCGCCCTCGCCGATTATCGTCGCCGAATCGGTCGCGTTGGACATTTTGAACGCCATTCTCGAAATGAAGTTGGTTTTTATCGAACCTTCGATGATATTGACCGACGGGCGCTGCGTTGCGAGAATAAGGTACATTCCAGCAGCCCTCGCCTTCTGAGCGAGCCTGCCTATCTTTTCTTCGATTGTCTTTTTGTCCGTGGACATAAGATCGGCGAATTCGTCGATTATTATGACGATCTTCGGCAGTTTGCGCGTTTTTCTCGGATCGATAAGGTCGTTGTATTCGTCGATGTTATGAACGACGAGTTCCGCCATTTTCGCGTATCTCGCTTCCATTTCCTTAACCGCCCAGTTAAGCATAGCCACGGCGGTTTTCGCGTCCGTGATTATATCGCCGAAAAGCAGATGCGGAATACCCTCGAAAACTTTGAATTCGACGAGTTTCGGATCGACGATGATCAACCTTAAATCGGCGGGACTGTATTTATAAAACCAACTGATAAGAAGCGAGTTAAGCCCTACGCTCTTACCCGTTCCGCTCGCGCCGGCGATAAGCATATGAAGAGTTTTCGTGAGGTCTGCTACCACGGGGTTGCCGACGATATCCTTACCTATCGCGAACGTGAGCGCGGTTTTCTTCGTTTTTTGGAAAACTTCGCTTTCGATCACTTCTTTAAGCCCGACTATCGACCTTTTCTCGTTTGCGACTTCCACGCCGATAAGCGACGCGCCGGGAATCGGAGTGATGCGGATATCGTTTTTCGTTTCGAGACGAAGTTTCAGATCGTCCGCATACTTCATAACGGTTTTTATGGACACGTTATCGGGAATGGAAATATCGAACCGCGTGACGGTAGGTCCGTGAACGATGTTTGCAAGGCTCACTTCAACGCCGCCGAGAACTTTGAGCGTGTTTATTATCTTCGTGGCCTTGTCGCGTTTAAAGAACTCGACTTCGGCGTAATTTTCCTGCGAAGAATAAGATTTGAGCAAATCGAGCGGCGGAGCGTTATACTTGAAGTTGAACGGCATCTCGTCGAACGGATTATGCTCTTTTTCCTCTTCTTTTGCTTTGCCGGCGTTGCCGCTCTTTCTTTCCGCGGTCGCGTCCGCCTTGCGGACGCCTTCCGTTTTTTCGGGTTTTATGGAATCGGTTTTTCTCGGCGTAACGTCTTCGTATCCGCCGTAATCTTCGAAGTCGGAATAATCGTTCTTCTCTTCTTCCGCGAAAGGAACGTCGAAATCGATTTCTTCCGCGTCGGACAAAACGTCGTCGCTCACGTTGTTGTTGACCTCCTCCATTTCGGTTTCGATATCTCCGCCTTTATAATCAGAAGCCTTTTTGGCGGCGTGTCTGGAAACGGCGGCTTTGAAAGAATTCGGCATATAGATATCTCCGCTTATGCCCGAATCGTCCACGCCGTCCACCGCGTTGAAAGACGTTCTTCGTTTATCATACGGTTGAGAAGTCTGCTCTCTGTCGGAATAAACGTCGGAATCGACGTTCCGCCCCGATTTTACGTATCTCAACTTACTTTCGAAGTCTTTGTTGTATTCGTCGCTGTATAACTGCGATTTATCTTCTTTCGCATAGTCGGAACCGGTCGGCGCATTTCCGTTTCCGCGGTAAGACGCGTTCCCGTATCCGCTCGGCGCGCGGTCGTCGCCTTTCATTTCGAATTCGGAATTGCCGACGACGAGCGTTTTTCTCTTACCCGAAGCGAGACCGTAAACCTTTTCCCTGCGCGCGGGTTCTTCGTAACTCTGCCTGTCGCGGCGATAATCGCGCCCGACGGTTTTGAACTCGTCGTCCTCTTCGCGGGAAGCATGTTCGTCGTAAACGGGTTTTTCTTTTTCGCGTCGGCGTTTTTCCTCCGTTTTATCCGTTACGTTTCCGCTTTTCCCTTTATCGGACGGAGCGGCGGACGGAGCGAATTTAAACACCGCGAAAGCGCACGACAAAACCACGAGCGACCAGACCACGAACGTTCCCGCGGTCGTTACGCCCTGCACGAGAAGATGATCGAGCGAAGCGAAAAGCGCGCCGCCCGCCGTGGACGTCGGAAATCCGCCGCTACCGGCCCCGAAAGCGTCTTGTACGTATTCGTATAGGCTTTGCCCTTCGTTTACGGGTGAAAGCGCGAGATGAATTATCGCAAACGCGCCGAACATGCACATAAAAAGGAAAAACGAGAGCAACGCGCCGCGTTTCGTGGGTTTAAGCCTGCCTATAAGCAGAATAAGTCCGATTAAAAACAAAAAGACGAGCAACGGAAAAGTAAAATATCCCGTCGCGCCGAGGAGAAACGCCTGCAATATCCCGCCGACGGGATAAAAAACGGAATTCCCCGTAACGAGCGAGAAAAATAAAAAGACCGTTACGAGTATCAAAGCCATTCCCCAAAGTTCTTTATTGACGAAAGAATCGTTTTTACGCGCCAACGGTATCACCCCTTTTATTTTAGTTTAATTATATTATAGCATATAATAATCTTCTTTTACAAGCGTATGAAGTGATTATCAAGTAAAATTTTAATCGGAACGGCGGACGCGAATTTTAATCCGAACGGCGAATACGGATTTTAATCGGAACGGCGGACACGAAAAAAAACCGGCAAACAAAAAAGGCGGACGGTTTCGCCGAACGCCTTGATTTTTTAATCCGATTATAAACCGACGATATCACCGGTTATCGATAAGGTCGACGATATCCCCGACTGTTTTGAAACGGTCGGCGTCGTCTTCGGTTACGGTAACGCCGAAGTCGTCTTCAAGAGCCATAAGAAGTTGCACGACGTCGATCGAGTCCGCGCCGAGATCGTTAACCACGTCGCTTTCTCTGGTTATGTTCGTTACGGGAATACCGAGTTGTTCGCCGATAATAGAAACCACTTTAGAATACGTATCCATTTTTTCCTCCGAATGTAACGCGGCGCTTATAGCCGTCCTGCTTATTCTATCATACCTGAAATCGTTTTGTCAAGTTTTTTCATGGAATTAGGTGTGTCCTTTTGCATTTATTACAGAAAATCAAGGAAACTAAACGGTACTTCTCTGTATTTATGCAAATTTTTTGCTTTTGATATATGCCGCACTTCTTTCC